>CAWUMA010000037.1:0-6285 GCA_963923835.1 uncultured bacterium | reverse complement strand
CCCGACACACGTGCAGGTCGTAATACCGCTGGGTCGCCTCAAGGTAGGCCGGGTCACTGGTGGTGCCGGCGGCCTCGTGACTATTGAGCACCTGCTGGTCGTCCTGGCTCATCTCGGCCCGAAGAACACGGGCTTCCTGGGCCCACAGTGCCATCGAAGCCGGTGAATTCGAAATGATCAAGCCGCGGAGTCCCCGCGGTTGGCGAATGGCGTGTTCGGCACCCAGCATGCCACCCCACGATTGACCGAGCAGGAAGTAACCGTCGGCGATTCCGAGGTGACGTAACAATGACTCCAACTCGTCAAGAAAGAGATCGACAGTCCAAAATTCGGGCCCTCGGTCGGGAAGGTGCGTCGAGCGCCCACCACCCAACTGGTCGTAATGAATGACGGGGCGACCAGTCTGGGCTACGTCAGCAATTGCCAGGACGTAATCGTGACTGCAACCTGGCCCGCCGTGGGCAACAACGAGCGGAGTACGCCCGCTCGAGAGATCTCCGGTTACGCGAAAGTACGTCGAGTACTCGCCGAATGGGGCGAAACCTTCAGAGACAGCGGGCTCAGTCACGTAGTCAGCCTACGGACGCAATTCCTTAGTCGTCGCCGCCTTGGCCGCCTTCGGACTCACCGGACCAGTTTCCCGAAGTCGTACCTGATGACCCCGCATTTCCGGTGTTCGCGGATCCGTTCGAAGCTCCGTGGTCATCGCCGAAGCCTTCTTGGGCTTGGTAGCCGTCTTCGTGTGACGAGTCATCCCCAAAGCCCGATGAACCGCCCACCTGGTGCAAGGTTGGAGTGGTCGTCGTCGTGGCCGGAGCGCCCGACATACCCGTCGCTCCCACGTTTCCCGTCGTGCCCGTCGTGCCCGTCGTGCCCGTCGTCCCTGTGGTGCCGGTGGCCCCCGTGGTTCCCGTCGCCTGCGATGAAGCAGCCGACGCTGTTGACCCACCACTTGACGTCATGATGTGTGTCACGGCACCGGCGCCGGTCACCGTCAGAACACCGGTAGCCACCCACGAAGCAATCGTCGCACTCTTCATCGTCACTCCTTTGACGCGTCTATTCAACTTACTGAAGGTAAGAAAAGCCTGTGAAACGCGTGGGAAGGTTCTGAGAAAACTCAAGTAGCCTCGTACCCCTATGGGCCTCTCAATTGGCATTGTCGGACTACCAAACGTCGGAAAATCAACGCTCTTTAACGCCCTAACCAACAACGACGTTCTGGCCGCCAACTACCCCTTCGCCACAATTGAGCCCAATGTGGGGGTCGTGCCCGTCCCCGACCACCGGCTCGCGGTACTTGCTTCCATCTTCAACTCGGAAAGAATGCTCCCGGCCTCAGTGACCTTCGTGGACATCGCCGGCATTGTGAAGGGGGCGTCCGAGGGAGAAGGGCTGGGCAACCAGTTCCTGGCCGCCATTCGCGAGTCCGACGCCATCTGCGAGGTGGTTCGCGCGTTCGAGGACGATGACGTCATTCACGTTGACGGTCGAATCGATCCGGCCGGCGACGTGGCCACCATCGAAACCGAGCTCATCCTCGCCGACCTTCAGACCATTGAAAAGGCGCTCGTGCGAATCGAGAAGGACGCCAAGCGACTTCCCGAAGCCGCCGCCAAACTCTCCGTGGTCACGGCGGCCCGGAACGCACTCAATGAGGGCAAGGTCCTGTCCCGTCTGACGGACAAGGAGATTGATCACGCAGCCCTCGCAGATCTACATCTGCTCACCGAGAAGCCCTTTATCTACGTGTTCAACGTGGACGAAACGGCTCTGGCCGACGAAGGACGTCGGGCCCAGCTGATCGCGTCAGTCGCGCCCTCTCCCGCCATCGTCCTGTGCGCCAAGGTCGAAGCCGAACTCGCCGGACTGGACGAGGCCGATGCTCTCGAGATTCTTCGTTCTTTCGGCCAGGAGGAATCAGGGCTCTCGCAGTTGTCACGCGTGGGATTTACGACCCTGGGCTTGCAGACTTTCCTCACGGCAGGCCCCAAGGAAGCACGGGCCTGGACCATTCGCCAAGGGGCAACGGCGCCCGAGGCCGCGGGTGAGATTCACACGGACTTTCAGAAGCATTTCATCAAGGCCGAAGTCATCGCCTTCGACGATCTGGTGGGCGCCGGCTCGGTGGCCGCGGTGCGTGCCGCCGGCAAGGCCCGCATCGAGGGCAAGGACTACGTGATGCGTGACGGTGACGTGGTGGAGTTCCGCGTCAACGCGTAGCAAGTGCCTTTCGAGGCTCACCTCCCCCTAAACTTCGATTCGTGGCGACTGCGACAGAGGTCGGCGCCCGCGAGTTTGCATCCCATCTGAAATAAGGAAAAGCCATGGCCTCCGCCCCTTTTGACTTCAAAGTTGCCGACCTGTCCCTCGCCGCCTTCGGCCGTGCGGAGATTCAGCTCGCCGAGCACGAAATGCCCGGCCTCATGGCTATGCGCCGTGAGTTCGCCGCCAGCCAACCGCTGAAGGGAGCCCGGATCGCCGGATCGCTCCACATGACGATTCAGACAGCCGTGCTCATCGAGACCCTCACGGCACTCGGCGCCGACGTCCGCTGGGTGTCGTGCAACATCTTCTCCACCCAGGACCACGCCGCGGCCGCCGTCGTCGTGGGCCCGAACGGCACCCCCGACAACCCGCAGGGCATTCCCGTCTTCGCGTGGAAGGGCGAGACGCTCGAGGAGTACTGGTGGTGCACCGAGCAACTCCTGCGCTGGCCGGGCCACAGCGGACCCAACCTGATCCTTGACGACGGTGGCGACGCCACGCTATTGATCCACAAGGGACTGGAGTTCGAACAGGCCGGTTTCGTTCCCGCTCCCGATGCAGCCGACTCCGAGGAGTACGGCGTCATCCTTCAGCTTCTCAACCGCATTATTTCGAGCGGAGAGAAGATCTTCGCCCCGATGGCCGCGGGCATCGTGGGTGTCTCGGAAGAGACGACCACCGGCGTCCACCGTCTGTACGAAATGGCCAAGGCCGGCTCGCTGCTGTTCCCGGCCATCAACGTGAACGATGCGGTGACCAAGTCGAAGTTCGACAACAAGTACGGCTGCCGCCACTCGCTGATCGACGGCATCAACCGCGCCACCGACACTCTCATCGGCGGCAAAGTCGCCGTGGTCTGTGGATATGGCGACGTGGGCAAGGGATCGGCCGAATCACTGCGGGGCCAGGGCGCCCGCGTGATTGTCACCGAGATTGACCCCATCTGCGCGCTGCAGGCCGCGATGGACGGCTTCCAGGTCACCACCCTCGAAGAGGCCCTGCCCATCGCCGACATCGTTATCACCGCGACCGGCAACCGCGACATCGTGACCGTTGACCACATGCTGGCCATGAAGCACCAGACGATTCTGGGCAACATCGGCCACTTCGACAACGAGATCGACATGGCCGGCCTAGCCGGCCTGGCGGGCGCGAAGCGCGAGACCATCAAGCCCCAAGTCGACAAGTGGACGATGCCCAACGGCCGTTCCATCATCGTCCTGTCCGAGGGCCGTCTGCTCAACCTCGGCAACGCCACGGGTCACCCGAGCTTCGTGATGAGCAACTCCTTCACCAACCAGGTGATGGCCCAGATGGAACTCTGGCAGAACCACAGCCAGTACCGCCGCGATGTCTACGTGCTCCCCAAGCACCTGGACGAGAAGGTCGCCCGTCTGCACCTCGACGCACTGGGGGTCAAGTTGACCACGCTGTCCAAGCAGCAGGCCGACTACCTGGGCGTCGCCGTCGAGGGCCCGTACAAGCCGGACACCTACCGCTACTAGGAGCGGTAGCCGGCGAAAATGTCGGTGACGCAGCCCGTCAACCCCTTGGGGTTGCGGGCGCGGACGAACCATTCCGTGCGCATCATTTCGCGGAAGCGCTCACGGCCCATCTCCATCCAGAAATTGGATTCGCCGATCTGTGAGGCGTGGGCGGCCAGCGCGTCGAACTTGAAACCGTTGACCTCGGAGACGTCGATGGCCGCGTCGATGTCCTCGTCCGGGGTGCCCATCTCGACGCGTTCCTGCTCGGGCTCAGGTTCACGGACGATGCCCTTGGCGGCCTCTTCCTCACGCTGCTTGCGCTCCTGGGCCTCCCATCGTTCGCGCATCATGGCCATCACCGAGAGTGGAATGGTGTTGAAGTACACCGTCGGCTCGTAGTTCAAAAAGTCGAGGGCCCGCATGGTGATGCGATGCGCCTGGATGTGGTCGGGGTGGCCGTAGAAGCCGACCTCGTTGTAGGTCATGATGACCTGCGGGTGTTCCTCGTTGATCAGGTCCGCCAGGTGACGGGCCGCCACGTCGACGTCGGCGCGCCAAAAAGAGGCCGGGTCGTCGTTCTGAGCCCAGCCCATCATCCCCGAGTCGCGGTAACCCAGACGGACGAGGCGGTCAATGCCGAGGATGGCGACGGCTCGCTCCAATTCCACGGCGCGCAGAGCGGCGACGGCATCCCCGTCGTGGTGGTCGGCGTCGGGCTTGTTGCCATCGGGGTCGTCGCCGCACTCTCCGTTGGTGCAGGTCACGAGCACGGTGCGTACCCCCTGCTCGTGAAGAAGACGGAACAGTCCCCCGGTCGACGAGGCCTCGTCGTCGGGGTGGGCGTGAACAGCGAGAAAAGTCAGGTCACTCATAGATTCGCAAACAGGCTCTGGCCGTCACCCGGTACGGGCCGGCGTTCCCATCCCCTCAAGTAGTACTCGGCTCCGAACGCCATCTCGAAGACCCCGAGGTCCAGAGTCATCAAATTGGCGTTGTCGATTTGTGTGGCGTGCGCCGCAATGGACTGCTGCTTGGTCGCGGCGAACCGGCGCACGTTGAGCTTGATCTCCACATCCTCGTCGGCGACACCTTCGACCGCTTCCATGAAGAAGGCAGGCAACTCGAGGCCGGCGGCGGCCGCTCCGTCGCGGAACGCGTTCAGGACGCTCTCGGGCATCACTGGGTAGTAGAGACGCTCGACGGTGCGCGATTTCGCCACCGCCAAGCGCGTGACCACGTTGGTCTGGATGTGATCGGGGTGGCGGTAGAAGCCGTTCTCGTCATAGGTGACCACCACGGTGGCCCCCAACTCGTCGAACAGCGCGGCCAGGGTGGTGGAGACCGCCTCGGGGTCGGCGTTCACGAAGGCCCGCGGGTCGCTGTTCTGGGGCCAGTCGCGCATACCCGAGTCCAGGTATCCGAGATTGACTATCCGCGAGTAGCCCACCAGGGTGGCGGCTCGCTGCAACTCCCCCGCCCGGGCGATTCGCGTGGCGTCATCGTCGTGGCCCGGCCGGTTTCCGGCCAGTCCCGACGGGTCAATCCCGAGCTGGCCCGCGGTGCAGGTCACCAGCACCACCCGGTATCCCTGCTCGGCGTAGTGCAGGGTCAGGCCCGACGTGAAGATGGCTTCATCGTCCGGATGGGCGTGGACACAGACCAACGTGCCGGCGAAACTCATGTTTTCCACCTTACGAGGTGGCCAGTTGAACGATGCGCACGACGAGCAGGACTCCGGCCACAAGTAGGTACGTGGCGAGCGCGCGGAACAAGATCCGTCGGCCGAGCGACGTCGGTGGTGGGGCCAACAGGGCCAGTCGGGGCATGCGCCACTCGCGGCGGTCGCCCGTGAACGTCGCGGTCGGTCCGGTACCTCGCGCCAACCGCGGAAGACCGACCACTAGTCCAATCACGGCCGCCAGGGTCAAGACCTCCAGCAGACGAACCACGTTCACCGCCGTGAAGAGCGTGGAGACCATCATCGTCACCGACAAGACCGCGAGGACCGTGACGATGAGAGTCGCCACGATGTTCATCAGCCGGCTGTTCACCCAGGGACCGAGAACCTCACGGTCGTTGCACAGCAGCAGCACGAAGACCGTGGTGGAGGGCAGCATCAAGCCACACATCGCTTGCACAGCCAGGGTGATGAGTCCGAGCGGCGCACCGGGCAGGACGGTCACAGTGCCGGCCACCACCAACAGCGCGGCGAACGTGCCGTAGAAGGCCTTGGCGTCACGGACCCGTGATCCGAGCGACTGACGTTGGCCGAGCACGTCGGCGAGGGCGTAGGAACTGGCCAACGTGACGGCGGCCGCACCGATGACCGACGCGTTCAGCAACAACACGGCGAAGAGAGTGCCCGATCCGTGGCCGACGTGGCGCGCCAGCCCCCGGGCTACGCCGAGGGCGTTGGTGTAGGAGTTGGTACCCCCGTGGTGCGAGAGCCCGGCGGCCGTCACGGCCATCAGGAGTCCCGCGCCCACGACGACGATGACCGAGCCGATGATGGTGTCGACCCGTTCGTAAT
>CAWUMA010000036.1:0-6373 GCA_963923835.1 uncultured bacterium | reverse complement strand
ATCGTCTGCATCACCGAGGGCATCCCGGCCCACGACGAGGCCGTCACCTATAACCGCCTGAAGCGCGAGTTCCCGAACGTGCGCCTGCTGGGTCCGAACTGCCCGGGCATCATCAGCCCCGGTAAGTGCAACATCGGCATCACCTCGGGCGACATCGCCCTGCCCGGTGGACCGGTCGGCATCGTGTCGCGTTCGGGCACCCTCACCTACCAGGCCCTGCACGAACTCAGCCAGCAGGGCATCGGCCAGACCACCTGCGTGGGTATCGGTGGTGACCCGGTGCCGGGGACCAACTTCATCGACTGCCTCGCGGCCTTCCAGGCCGACCCCGAGACCAAGGCCGTGATGATGATCGGTGAAATCGGTGGTTCGGAAGAAGAGCGCGCCGCCGAGTGGATCAAGGCCAACATGACCAAGCCGGTCGTCGCCTACGTCGCCGGTGTGACCGCGCCCCCGGGCCGCAAGATGGGTCACGCGGGTGCCATCATCTCGGGTTCCAAGGGCACGGCTCAGGCCAAGATGGAAGCCCTGCGCGAAGCGGGCGTCCACGTCTGCCAGAACCCGACCGAAGCCGGCGAGAAGATGGTCGAGATCGTCCGGAACCTGGCGAGTTGACCGAGCCGCGCCTCGCGGTCTTGGTGTCGGGCTCGGGGACCCTCCTCGAGGCCTTCCTCGCCGCGGGCGTGGTGCCCGATGTGGTGCTGAGTGACCGACCGTGTCGCGGCCTCACAATTGCCCAAGATGCGGGGGTGGAGGCCGTCTTGGTGGACCGCCAATTGTTTGGTGGGTTCACGCCGGCCTTCGACCGTGATGCGTACGCCACGGCCCTGACTGAAACCCTCGCCGAGCGTCGGATTGATCTGGTGGCCATGGCGGGATTCGGCACGGTACTCGCGCCGGCGTTATTCGCCCGGTATTCGGGTTGCGTCCTCAACACCCACCCCAGCCTGCTCCCGGCCTTCAAGGGTTGGCACGCCGTGCGCGACGCTCTGGCGGCCGGGGCCGTCGAGACCGGGTGCACCGTCCACGTGGCGACCGAGGCCCTCGACGACGGGCCGGTGTTGGCCCAAGCGACGGTGCCGGTCTTGTCAGGCGACGACGAGGCCACTCTCCACGAGCGCATCAAAGAGGTGGAACGGACTGTCTATCCCGAGGTGGTCGGTAGGGTGAAGGCGGCGTGGCGCGAGGGCCGTCGGCCCGCGTCACTGGCCATCGGGGAGGATTAGTGCGCGCGCTGCTCAGCGTCTGGGACAAGACGGGGCTCTTGGAATTCGCGAAGGGTCTCACCGATCTGGGCTGCGAACTCGTGGCCTCGGGTGGCACCGCTACCGCTCTCTCCGAGGCCGGTATCGCCCACCGTGACGTGGCCGACGTGACCGGTTTCCCCGAAATGCTCGGCGGTCGGGTCAAGACTCTCCACCCGCGTATTCACGGGGGGATCCTCGCCGATCGCTCCAAAGATTCTCACCTCGCCGATCTCGCGACCCACGACATCACGGCCATCGACCTCGTGGTCTGCAATCTCTATCCCTTCTCGAGCGACCCGTCGGTCGAGCTCATTGACATCGGCGGGCCGACCATGGTGCGCGCCGCGGCGAAGAATCACCAGCACGTGGCCGTCGTGACCAACCCCGCCCAATACGGCGCCGTGCTCGACGAATTACGCACGGCAGGCTCGCTGTCGAACGCCACCCGTCACGATCTCGCTCGGGCCGCCTTCGCACACACCGCCGCGTACGACGCCGCCATCGTCGCGTGGCTCGACGGCGGGGGAGCGATCGGTGAGGCGCCGGCCGCGGAAGAGGCCGGACTTCCGCCGACGTTGCACCTGTCGCTCGAACGCGTCGACATCCTGCGTTATGGCGAGAACCCCCACCAGCACGGGGCGCGCTACCGCGTCGCGGGCACGAATCCGTGGTGGGACGGGGTCACCCAGCACGCCGGCACGGCGCTGAGTTACCTCAACCTTTTCGACGCCGACGCGGCGTGGCGCCTTGTGCACGAGCTCGCGGCCGACGCTCCGGGCCAGGTGGCCGTCGCCATCATCAAGCACGCCAATGCATCGGGCGCCGCCGTGAAGTCGACGCTCGCCGACGCCTTTGACGCCGCCCTCGCGGCCGACCCGCAGAGTGCATTTGGCGGCATCATCGCGGTGGGTGGACACCTCGACCACGATCTCGCCACCCGCATCGCCGCCGGCCCGCAGGCGGACGTCATCATCGCGGCCTCTCTCAGCGACGAGGCCGTCGCCACGTTGGTGGCCCGTCGAAAGGCGACACGTCTTCTCAGCGCGCCGGCACCCGAAGCCCTGGGCCGTTCGATTCGCACCTTCGGCGACACCGCGCTCGTGCAAGAAGCCGACGAGTTGATCGTCCCCCTCAGCGATTGGCGATGTGTGACCAAAGCTCAGCCGACGCCCGCACAGTTGGCGGATCTCGCAGTGGCGTGGCGGGTCTGCGCGCGCACCACCTCGAACGCCATTGTCCTCGCGAAAGACGGTGTCGCCGTCGGTGTGGGTGCTGGTCAGCAGTCACGGGTGGTGGCGGCCGGCATCGCCACTGCCAAGGCGGGGGAGGCCTCGAAGGGCTCGGCCGCGGCGTCGGACGCCTTCTTCCCTTTCGCGGACGGACTTGATTCGTTGACCTCGGCCGGTGTGACGGCGGTGGTTCAGCCCGGCGGTTCGGTGCGTGACGCCGAAGTGATTGCCGCCGCCGACGCGGCGGGCATCGTGATGATGGTGACGGGTGAACGTCACTTCCGGCACTAGGAGAACGTGATGGCCGAACTGCTCGATGGTGAACGCGTCGCGGCGCGCATGAAGATGGAGTTGGCCGATCGAGCGGCACGCCTCGCGGCCCAGGGCCGTCCGGTGGGACTCGGCACGATTCTGGTGGGCGACGACGGCCCCAGTGCCAAGTACGTCGCGATGAAGCACGCGGACTGTGCCGAAGTGGGCATCACCTCATTCCACGAGCATCTGCCCTCCAGTGCGACCCAGGCCGACGTGGAGGCCGTTGTGGACCGTTTCAACGCGGATCCGGCAATTCACTCCATCCTCGTGCAGCTACCACTGCCCAACGGCATCAACGAGGAGCAAATTCTCCTTCGTGTCAGTCCTGACAAGGACGTCGATGGTCTTCATCCGACCAACTTGGGGCGCCTCGTCATGGGCGCGCCCGGGCCGCTGCCGTGCACCCCGGCGGGCATTGTCGAATTGTTGGCCTCGTATCAGGTGCCCGTCGAAGGTCGCCACGTCGTGGTCATCGGTCGTGGTCTCACGATCGGACGTCCATTGGCGTTGTTACTCGCCATGCGTCGGCCGGGATGCAACGCGGCCGTGACGGTGGTGCACACCGGAGTTGAGGACATGGCTTCACTCACCCGAAGCGCCGACGTCATCGTGGCCGCGGCCGGCGTGGCCGGCCTGGTGACCCCCGACATGGTCCGTCCGGGCGCCGCCGTGGTCGGCGCGGGCACCAGCTGGCAGGGTACAAAGTTGATGAGTGACGTTGCCCCTGAAGTTGCTGAGGTTGCGGGCTGGGTCACGCCGCGTATCGGTGGCGTGGGGCCGATGACCCGTGCCATGCTGTTGCGCAACGCTGTGCAGGCTGCGGAGAAGATGCCATGACGATGACAGACGAATGGGGCCGTGAATACGACGAGCGGCCGTGGGGATCGTTCACGGTTCTCGATGACGTTGCTTTTGACCACAAGGTCAAGCGAATCGTGGTGCAGCCCGGCACCCGCCTGAGCTACCAGCAGCACAGCCAGCGGGCCGAGCACTGGTTCTTCGTCAGTGGCGAAGCGGTCGTCATCATCGATGGGGTCGAGCGGGTGTGCCACGCCGGTGACAGCGTCGACATTGCGATCGGCCAGGCTCACCGTTGCGAGAACCGTGGCACGGTGCCCGTTGTCTTCGTCGAGGTCCAGCACGGGACGTACTTCGGTGAGGACGACATCGTGCGTCTCGACGACGACTACGGCCGCTCGTAGAACGTGCGCATTGATGGCCTGCTCACAGCGGGCTTCACGCGGTCATTCGAATTCTTCCCCCCGAAGAATGACGACGAGTCGGCGACGCTTCGCTCCACGTTGCGCGACCTCGAACCACTGACCCCTTCTTTTGTGTCGGTGACCTACCGCGGGGGCGTGGAATCACGTCAGCGCACTTTTGATCTGGTCACCGCCATCGAGCGTGAAGACCGACTGACGGCGATGGCGCATCTCATTTGCGTCGGCCACTCGCGGTCCCAGATGCGCAACATGCTCGAGCGGTACCGCGACGCCGGTGTGGAGAACGTCATGGCGCTCGGTGGCGATGTGCCCGATGACCCCGCCCTCGTTGATTCCGAGTTTTCACACGCGAGTGACCTTGTGAACCTCGTTCGTGAGGTGGGGGGATTCTCGATTGGCGTGGCCGCCCATCCGGCCGGGCACCCCCGTTCACCGGACTTGGCCAGCGATCGT
This sequence comes from uncultured bacterium, assembly GCA_963923835.1. Taxonomy (GTDB): domain Bacteria; phylum Actinomycetota; class Acidimicrobiia; order Acidimicrobiales; family RAAP-2; genus RAAP-2. The sequence goes on along the minus strand of CAWUMA010000036.1, from coordinate 1,906 downwards.
CGGTACCTCGCGGCCAAACTTCGTGACGCCGACTTCGCCGTCACCCAGTTCTTCTTCGGTGTCGACGAATGGATTCGTCTGGTTGCCGAACTGGCCGACCTCGGCGTGGAAAAGCCTGTGCTGCCCGGCGTGATGCCCGTCACGACTCTGTCGGGAGCGGCGCGGATGGCCCAGATGGGTGCCGCGGTGCCCGACGAGTTAATGACGCGCCTCGAGGCCGCGGGGGAGTCGGGTGGTCCGGCGGCCGTTCGGGCGGCCGGGATTGCCGCAGCCATTGAGTTATGCCAGAGCCTGATGGAGGCCGGGGCACCGGGTTTGCACTTTTACACCCTGAATCGATCAACCGCCACCACGGAAATCCACCGCGCCTTGTTCGGCTGAGCCCCGAGGGCGAATTGGGCCCAACCCGTAGAATGGCTCAATGGCTGAAAAGATCACAATGGGCGCCAACGGCGTCCTCAACGTCCCCGACAACCCCATTATCCCCTTCATCGAGGGTGACGGCACCGGCGTCGACATCTGGCCGGCCGCCCAATTGGTCCTCGACGCGGCCGCGAAGAAGCACGGCAAGACCATCGCGTGGCAGGAAGTTTTGGCCGGTGAGAAGGCCTTCAACGAGACGGGCGACTGGCTGCCCGAGGACACCATCACGGCCTTTCGTGACCTGCTGATTGGTATCAAGGGACCCCTGACCACGCCGGTCGGCGGCGGCTTCCGCTCCTTGAATGTGGCCCTGCGTCAGATTCTCGACCTCTACGTGTGCCTGCGCCCGGTGCGCTGGTTCCAAGGTGTGCCCTCGCCGGTGCGCCACCCCGAGCTCGTCGACATGGTCATCTTCCGTGAGAACACCGAGGACGTCTACGCCGGCCTCGAGGTCGAGGCCGGCACGGCCGAAGCTGAGAAGCTGCGTTCCTACCTGCACGACACCTTCGGCTGGGACATCCGCGAGATGAGCGGTATCGGCATCAAGCCCATCTCGAAGGAGGGCTCGGAGCGTTTGATCCGCGCCTCCATCAAGTACGCCCTCGACCACCAGCGTGAGTCGGTGACGATGGTCCACAAGGGCAACATCCAGAAGTTCACCGAGGGCGCCTTCCGCAAGTGGGGCTACGAACTGGTGCGCAACGAGTTCAACGACGTCGCCGTCGGCTGGGACGACTGCGACGGCAAGCCCGGTTCGAAGCTTCTCGTAAAGGACGCCATCGCCGACATCACCCTGCAGCAGGTGCTGACCCGTCCCAGCGAGTTCGACGTGATCGCCACGATGAACCTGAACGGTGACTACTTGTCCGACGCCCTGGCCGCCCAGGTCGGCGGAATCGGTATCGCCCCGGGCGCCAACATCAACTACGTGACCGGGCACGGCATCTTCGAGGCCACCCACGGCACGGCCCCCAAGTACGCCGGCCAGGACAAGGTGAACCCCGGATCGGTTCTCTTGTCGGGTGTTCTGATGTTCGAGCACCTGGGCTGGACCCAGGCCGCGGCCGACATCGTGCGCGCCCTCGAGGCGACCATCGCCGACAAGGTCGTCACCTACGACTTCGCCCGCCTCATGGACGGGGCCACTGAAGTCAAGTGCTCCGAGTTCGCCTCGGCCATCGTCGACCGTCTCTAGACCACAAAGGAATCCCCATGACCACCCCCAAGCACGTCACCGTCACCGGCGCGGCCGGCCAGATCGGTTACCAGTTGTTGTTCCGTATCGCGTCGGGCGCCCTGTTCGGCCCGAACCAGCCCGTGGTCCTGCGTCTGCTCGAAATCGAGCCGGCGATGAAGGCCCTCGAGGGCGTCGTCATGGAACTCGACGACTGCGCCTTCCCGCTGCTCGCGGGTATTGAGGCCACCAGCGACCTGAACCACGCCTTCAACGGGACCAACTGGGCCCTGCTGGTGGGTTCGGTGC
>CAWUMA010000035.1:0-6497 GCA_963923835.1 uncultured bacterium | reverse complement strand
ACCGACGCCTCTGGGATCAGCGACCTCCTCGCCCAGGGTCGCCCGACCCTGGCACGGGGGCTCGGCCGCAGTTACGGTGACGCCGCCATGCTCGCCGGAGGCCTCGTGCTCGACAATCGTTCACTCGGTGGCATCTCCGCCATTGACGAGAACGGAATCGTCACCGTCGGGGCAGGCGTGTCGGTCGACGAACTCCTTCGCCAGTCCATTCCACAGGGTTGGTTCGTTCCCGTCACGCCGGGGACCCGCCAAGTCACCATTGGTGGCGCGGTCGCGGCCGACGTGCACGGCAAGAACCACCACCTTGATGGTTCGTTCGGTGCCCACGTCACGTCGTTGACGCTCGTCACCCCGACGGGCGTCCACCTAGTGGGCCCCGACCGTGACTCGGAGCTCTTCTGGGCGACCGTGGGTGGCATGGGACTCACCGGCGTGATCACCGAGGTCACCCTCCGGATGTTGTCCATCGAGTCCAATCGGGTTCTCGTCGACACGACCCGACACTCCGACCTCGACAGCGTGATGTCCGCCATGATCGAAGGGGACGCGGGATATCGCTACTCGGTCGCCTGGGTCGACTGCATGACGAAGGGTCGCTCCCTCGGACGGGGAATCCTCACGCGGGGTGACCACGCTCGAAAAGGAGAGTCCTCCAACTCGTTGGACGCACCGGGGCGCACCCGTCTCAGTGTGCCCGTGGACGCACCGTCGGGACTCTTGAACCCCCTGACCATCCGGGTCTTCAATGAACTCTGGTTCCGCCACGCCCCGAAGAATCGTCAGCAGGAGCCAACCTCGATTGGCGCTTTCTTCCACCCCCTCGACGGCGTGGCCAATTGGAACCGCCTCTACGGCCGCCGCGGCTTCGTGCAGTACCAATTCGTCGTGCCCGACGAGTCGGCCGACACGGTGCGCGTGGCCATCGAGAAGTTGGCCGGCTCGCGGGTGCCGAGTTTCCTCGCCGTCCTCAAGCGCTTCGGCCCGGCCAACCCGGCGCCACTCTCGTTCCCCACGCCGGGCTGGACCCTGGCCCTGGACCTACCGGTCGGCCCCCGGGGGTTGCCTTCGGTACTCGATGAGCTCGACCGAACTGTTGTGGACGCCGGCGGGCGCCTCTACTTCGCCAAAGACTCGCGACTCGACCCGGGCCTTGTGCGGGCCATGTACCCGCGACTCGATGAGTTCCTCGCGGTCAAGCACCGCGTCGACCCCGAGGGCCAATTCACCAGCGACCTCGCCAGACGACTCACCATAGGAGAGAAATAATGGAAAACGCCTTCGGCCAGCCCCAGTCCCTCGTCGTGCTCGGAGGTTCCTCCGACATCGCCCGAGCCCTCACCCGCAAGCTCTGTGCGGCGCGCACGACCACCGTCGTTCTGGCCGGTCGCAACCACGACCTGCTCGCCGAGGCCGAGGCCGAGGCCCGCGCCGCCGGAGCCCAGAAGACGGCCACCGTGTTGTTCAACGCCGACGAACCCGGCGGGGCTCAGCGTTGCGTCGAGGAATGTTTCGCGGCGGCCGGTGGACCGGTCGACCTCGTGGTCATGGCCGTGGGTCTACTCGGCGACCAGCGTGACATGGAAACTGACCCGGCCCAAGCCGCACGCATGATCACCGTCAACGTCACCTGGCCCGTGGCCGCTCTGACCGAGGTGCGCAATCGGTTGCTCGCCCAAGGGCACGGCCGCATCCTCGTGATGTCCTCGGTCGCCGCGGTGCGCGTGCGCCGCTCCTCCTACCTCTACGGCGGGGCGAAGGCCGGCCTCGACCGCCTGCTCTGGGGCATGGCCGACTCGCTGCGCGGCACCGGCGTGCGAATGCAGTTGCTTCGCCCGGGCTTCGTGCGCTCGAAGATGACGACCGGTCAAAAAGAAATTCCCTTCACCACCGGCGTGGACGAAGTGGCCGACAACGTGGTCAAGGGACTCGCCACTGACGACGTGGTGATCTGGAGCCCGCCCGTGCTGCGCTGGGTCTTCGCGGTGCTGCGCCACCTGCCCGCAGCGCTGTGGCGCAAAATCGCCGACGGCTAACTACTTACCCGTCGAGTGGTGCTTCAACTCGGCGGGGCGCAGTGACATCGTGAAGAAGTCACGCGCCCACCAGCTGGAGAAGTACTGGCTGGGCGAACCCAGCATCGATGGGAGCAGACGCACGCCGTTGCCACCGTTAAGCGGTGAGTTCAACGTGCCGGTGTAGGCCGAGAACTGCACCCAGTCGGTGTTGATATCGAGTTCCATCGCCCGGACCGCACCGGCACGAACCAGCACGTTGGCGAGGTCGGAGATGGAGAGGCTGGGACCGCCGACGTAAACAAGCGCGCCCGACGAGGTCACGCCCATTCCCGAACGCCACACGCTGAACGACCCGCCGAGGGTCTTACCCCACGCCTGGGCGTTGGGGTTGTCGAGGCCGGCGACCGGCCGTGCGTTGTCGACGATGAGGTCGAGGTTCTGCCGCACGGCCTCCACCTGGTGACTCATCGAGACGTCGCGGCCCCACTGGCCGACCGTCATCGTTCCGTCCTTGAAGATCACGGCCGAGGCCGCTCCGGTGCGTAACGGGATGATGGTCCGTCCCTGGGTGTAGTACCCGCCGTTGGCGTCACCCATACGAAAGCCCGCGTTGAAGGCCGCCACGATTGCCTTCGACGCACTGGCGGTGACGGGTGCGGTGTGCTGCCAGTGGGCCTGGGTGCCCGGTATCTGCGAACCTGAGTACAGCTGGGCCTGGAGCATGGTGGGGTCCATCCACGCCACGCCCACGACGTACGAGGTGTTCACGGCGTTGGGGCGGACGAAGGCCTCATACAGGGCCGGTGTGCCGTTGGCGTTGGTGCGCCCGGCCGCGTGCCAGACACCCTCACCCGGCAGCGGCGTGCCGGCCGGACTGGGAATACGGACTGGGGGCGAAATGTGCGAGCCGGTGCGAACGCGGATCGCCGTGGCCCCCGAGCCGAAGGAACTCGTCGGCGGGGCGCCGCCGACCTTGGGTGGATTCAACTTGTAGTACTCGGTTTCGAACCAGGTCACGACCGGGCCCATGGAGTGCTGGCGGCCCCATTCGGCGGCTCGGGCCATGGTCGAGATGCCGTAGGAGGGATTGAAGAGGGCGATTGCCAGGGTCAAGGCTAGGTAAAAGATGTAGAGAATCGTGGCCGCCGCCAAGCCGACCATGATGCGCCGGCGCCGGTAGACGTGGGCCGGGAGACGTCGCCGACGAGGGGGTGCCGGCGGGCGATAACGGGGCCGGCGCGAATCCATTCTTTCCATTCTTCCACCCCGCGGGACGAAAGTCCGCTCAGTGAGCGCGCTCCAACGGCGTCATAGCCAGCACCAACTGTTTTTCGCCGTGCTCGTCGAAGGCCACGACGGCCCGCATCGTCGAGCCCTCACCGGACACGCTGCGCACGGTCCCCAGACCGTAGCGGGCGTGACGCACCCGCTCTCCCGACGTCAGGCCCAGCTTCTCCGCGCCCGTCGAACGCACGGGCGGTGCCGAACCCGATCCAAAGGCGCGACCAGTGGTGAACTCACTGGAACGACCTTCAAAGCCCGACTCCTCGTCGGCACGCCACACACGACGTTGCTGCGAAGTTGACGACAGATCGGTCATCAACTCGGTGGGGATCTCTTGTAAGAACCGGCTGGGAATCGCGTCGGCGCGCTGGCCCCACATCGTGCGGGTCCAGGCGTGGGTCAGGGCGAGGTACCGCATCGCCCGGGTGAGACCCACGTAACACAGACGCCGCTCCTCTTCGAGCTCGCGGTCGTCAGCGAGGGCGCGCTTGTGTGGAAAAATTGCTTCCTCCAAACCGGTGATAATCACCGCCGGAAACTCGAGACCCTTGGCGACGTGCATGGTCATGAGCGACACCGCACCGGCCTCGCCGTCAAGTTGGTCCGAGTCGGCGACCAACGCCATTCGCTCGACGAACTCCAACAACGTGTCGTACTGTGAGGCGGCTGACGCGAGTTCACCGAGGTTCTCCAAGCGAGAAATCGCCTCATCGGAACCGTCTTCTCGCAGGGCATCCCCCATGCCGGTTTCACGCACGATGGCTTCAATCATCTCGCGCGGCGTCAGGTCATTGGCCATGGCCCGCAGGTTGTCGAGGGTCATGGCGAATCGGTCCGCGCCGGCCAGGGCCTTGCCGGTCAGGCCGGCGGCCGCGCCGTATCCGGCCGCTTCGGCGAAGGACAGCCCGTTTTCGGCCGCGTAGGCGCCAATCTTCGTCTGGGCCGCGTCACCAATGCCCCGCTTGGGTTCGTTGATGACCCGACGGGCCGAGGCCTCGTCGCGCGGGTTGACCAACAGGCGGGCGTAGGCCAGGGCGTTCTTGATTTCGCGTCGGTCGTAGAAGCGCATCCCCGAGATAACCCGGTAGGGAATTGAGGCTCGCAGCAACTCTTCTTCCAATACGCGGCTCTGGGCATTCGTCCGGTAGAAGACGGCCATCTCCTGCCACCGGAGGTTGTTCTCACTGCGGAGACGACGGAGTTCGGTCGCCACCCAACGACCTTCGTCGTACTCGTCACCCGCGCGATACAGGCGAATGGCGTCTCCCTGATCTCCATCGGTGAAGAGGTTCTTGGCGTGACGGGTGGCGTTGCGGGCGATGACGGCGTTGGCTGCGTCAAGGATGGTCTGGGTCGAGCGGAAGTTCTGCTCCAGCAGGACCACCGCCGCGTCGGGGAAACGCTGCTCGAACTCGAGAATGTTCCGTACGTCGGCGGCCCGGAAACGGTAAATCGATTGGTCGGAGTCGCCCACCACACAGAGATTGCGATGGCGGTCGGCCAGCAGCATCACCAACTGGTTCTGCACCCCGTTGGTGTCCTGGTACTCGTCGACGAGGAGGTGAGTGAAGCGCCGCTGATACGACTCGAGCACCGACGCGTCGGTACGCAGCATCGCCACAGCGTTGAGCAACAGGTCGTCGAAGTCCATCGCGTTGGCGAGCCGCAGGCGCTCCTGGTACGTCGAATAGATCCGCGCCACGCGGGCCACGTGGGGATTGTCGCTCGAGGCGGCGTAGGCCTCGGGTGAGAGCATCTCGTTCTTCGCGGCCGAGATGGCGGCGGCCACGCTGCGCGGACTCATGCGCTTCGTATCGAGGTTCATCTCCTTCATGATGCGTTCGACGGCCGTTTCGGCGTCGCCTGCGTCGTAGATAGTGAAGCCCCGTTCGTACCCGAGGACGTCGGCGTGGGAGCGCAGCATCCGCAGGCAGGCCGAGTGGAAAGTAGATACCCACATCTCCTTGGCGTCGGGGCCGACCAGATCGACGACGCGCCGACGCATTTCGTCGGCGGCCTTGTTGGTGAAGGTGATAGCCATCACCTCCCAGGGACGGGCGTCACCCGTGGCGAGCAGGTGCGCAATCCGTCGGGTGAGCACCCGGGTCTTACCCGAGCCGGCTCCGGCCACCACGAGAAGTGGCCCCCCACGGTGCGTCACGGCGTCACTCTGGGGTGCGGTGAGACCCTCCAGCAGGGAGAACGGATCGACGGGAGCGGCATTGTCGTCGCCCCAGAGGTCGTCGTCGGAATATGGCGAGCGGCTCACTCCCACTCGATGGTGCCCGGCGGCTTACTCGTCACGTCGAGTGCCACCCGGTTCACGCCCGCCACCTCTCGAATTAGACGGTTGGCGATCCGCTCGACGAGGTCGTAGGGCAGTCGGGCCCAGTCGGCCGTCATGGCGTCGTCACTGGTCACCGCGCGGATGATGATCGGATAGGCGTAAGTGCGACCGTCTCCCATGACCCCCACCGTACGCACCGCCGGTAACACGGCGAAGCTCTGCCAGAGTTCGCGATACAGGCCGGCCTTTCGAATTTCATCCACCACCACGGCATCGGCCTGGCGCAGAATCTCGGCCCGCTCGGGGGTGACTTCGCCCACGATGCGCACGCCGAGCCCCGGACCGGGAAACGGCTGACGCCAGACAATCTCTTCGGGAAGGCCCAGTTCTTCGCCCACACGCCGCACCTCATCCTTGAAGAGGCTGCGCAAAGGCTCCACGAGGTCGAAGGACAGGTCGTCGGGAAGACCCCCGACGTTGTGGTGCGACTTGATAGTGGCCGCGTGTCCCGAGCCCGACTCGATGACGTCGGGGTACAGCGTTCCTTGCACCAAGAACTTCGGGCCGTCGCCGCCAGCACCGAGTTCACGGGCCACGGCCTCGAACTCTCGGATGAAGAGCTCTCCGATGATCTTGCGCTTGCGTTCGGGGTCAGTCACGCCCTCGAGAGCGGCGAAATAACGCTCCGCAGCGCGCACGTGAATGAGCTTCACCCCGAACTGCTTGGTGAAGGTCTCCTCGATCTGCTCACCTTCGTTCAGGCGCATGAGACCGGTGTCGACAAACACACAGGTCAATTGGTCACCAATCGCCTTGGTGACCAGGGCCGCCGCTACGGCTGAGTCCACACCACCCGAGAGGGCGCACAGGACCTTCTGGTCGCCAACCTGGGCGCGGATACGAGCCACCTG
>CAWUMA010000034.1:0-6527 GCA_963923835.1 uncultured bacterium | reverse complement strand
TGCTCGCGGTGGAAGAAGAGATCGAGCGTCGCACGGCCAACGACCACACCGACGCCCCGCACTTCCGAAAGGACGTGGACTAATCATGTTGATGCCCCGCAAGGTGAAGCACCGCAAGCAGCAGCGCGGTCGTATGACCGGCATGGCCAAGGGCGGCGTGGAGCTGAACTTCGGTGACTTCGGTATCCAGGCCCTCGAGGCCGGTTGGATCACCGCCCGTCAGATCGAGGCGGCCCGTATCGCCATGACCCGTCACGTCAAGCGTGGTGGAAAGGTCTGGATCCGCGTGTTCCCGGACAAGCCCGTCACGCAGAAGCCGGCCGAAACCCGCATGGGTTCGGGCAAGGGCAACCCCGAGTTCTGGGTCGCCGTCGTCAAGCCCGGCAAGGTCATGTTCGAACTCGGTGGTGTGGATGAGGCCCTGGCCCGTGCGGCCATGGAGCGCGCCATCCAGAAGCTGCCGATCAAGGCCAAGTTCATCGTGCGTCCCGGTACGCACGGCGCACCGGAGGTGACCATCTAATGGCGAAGATGTCCGAACACGTGTCCGAGCTGCGTCAGCTCGGTGACGGCGAGCTCGTCGGCCGTATCGCCGAGGCCCGCCGTGAACTGTTGAACCTCCGTTTCCAGTTGGCCACCGGCCAGCTGGACAACACCTCGCGCCTGGGGGCCGTTCGTCGCGACATCGCTCGCCTCGAGACCTTCAAGCGCGAGCGCGAAATCGCGGCCGCCGAGGCCGCCCAGGCAGGTGAATGATGACTGAGAACACCGACATCCAACGCGAGAACCCGCGCAAGATCCGTGAGGGCATCGTCGTCTCGGACAAGATGAACTCGACGCTGGTCGTCGCGATCATCGAGCGCGTGAGCCACGCCCGCTACGGCAAGACCGTCCAGCGCACGAAGAAGCTCTACGTCCACGACGAGAAGAACGAAGCCAAGATCGGCGACCGCGTGCGCGTCCAGGAGACCCGTCCCCTCTCGAAGCTCAAGCGCTGGCGCCTGACCGAAATCGTGGAGCGTGCCCGATGATTCAGCAAGAGTCCCGTCTCAAGGTGGCCGACAACTCCGGCGCGCGCGAGGTGCTGTGCATCCGCGTGCTCGGTGGTTCGCGCCGCCGTTACGCGTCGATCGGCGACGTCTTCATCGGCACGGTGAAGGACGCCATCCCCGGCGCCGCGGTGAAGAAGGGTGACGTGGTCCGCTGCGTCGTCGTGCGCACCGCCAAGGAGAAGCGTCGTCCCGACGGTTCCTACATCAAGTTCGACGAGAACGCCGCCGTGTTGATCAACGACCAGTTGCAGCCGCGTGGCACGCGCATCTTCGGGCCGGTCGGCCGCGAACTGCGTGACAAGAAGTTCATGCGAATCATCTCGCTGGCCCCGGAGGTGCTGTGATGAAAATCCGCAAGGGTGACAACGTGATCGTGCTGTCGGGCAAGTTCCGCGGCGAGCGTGGCGTGGTGGAAGAAGCCTTCCCGGCCGCCAACAAGGTCATCGTCGAGGGTCTGAACGTGGCCAAGCGCCACACCAAGCAGACCGGCACGATGATGCAGGCCGGCATCATCGACAAGCTGATGCCGCTGCACGCGAGCAACGTCGCGGTGTGGTGCGGCGGCCACAAGGGCCCGGCCCGCGTGGGTTTCAACCTGGACGAGAGCGGCGCGAAGACTCGCGTCTGCCGTAAGTGTGGAGAGGCGCTATGACGACGACTACCCGTCCCCGTCTGAAGGTCCGCTACGACGAGCAGCTGCGCGCGCAGCTGAAAGACGAGCTGGGTCTTCCCAACATCATGATGGTCCCGCGCCTCGAGAAGATCGTTCTCAACTCGGGCGTCGGCCGGGCCACCCAGCAGGCCTCCCTGCTCGAGGGTGCCCAGAAGGACCTCGAGCTCATCACCGGTCAGAAGCCGGTCGTGACCCGGGCCAAGAAGTCGATCGCCAGCTTCAAGCTGCGCGAGGAGCAGCCCATCGGCGTCAAGGTCACCCTGCGTGGCGACCGCGCCTGGGAGTTCTTCGACCGTCTGCTCAGCCTGGCCATCCCGCGTATCCGTGACTTCCGTGGTCTCTCGCCCAAGTCGTTCGACGGCCGCGGGAACTACACGTTCGGCATCAACGACCAGCTGATCTTCCCGGAGATCGACTACGACAAGATCGACGCGCCGCGTGGTTTCGACATCACGATCGTCACCACCGCGGCTACCGACGACGAGGGCCGCGCGTTCCTGCGGGCCTTCGGCTTCCCCTTCAAGGAGAACCGTTAATCATGGCGAAGAAGGCACTTCGTATCAAGCAGCAGAAGACCCCGAAGTTCTCGACCCGGGCCTACACCCGGTGCGAGCGCTGCGGCCGTCCCCGCTCGGTCTACCGCAAGTTCGGCCTGTGCCGCATCTGCCTGCGTGTCATGGTGCACGCCGGTGAGGTGCCCGGCGTGACCAAGGCCAGTTGGTAAGGGAGGAGAGAACATGACAATGACCGACCCCATTGCCGACATGCTCACGCGTCTGCGTAACGCGAACACCGCGATGTTCGACTCCGTGTCGATGCCCAGTTCGAAGCTCAAGGAGAGCCTCGCCGAGGTGTTGAAGCGCGAGGGCTACATCGCCGGCTACGCCGTCGCCCAGACCCCGGGCAAGCCCGGCTCGACGCTGACGATCGACCTGAAGTACTCCGAGGACCGCAAGAAGACCATCATCGGTCTCAAGCGCGTCTCCAAGCCCGGTCTGCGTATCTACACCAAGGCCGAGTCGATGCCCAAGGTGCTCGGTGGCGTGGGCGTGGCGGTGGTCTCCACCAGCCGCGGACTCATGACCGACCGCGAAGCCCGCAAGGCCAAGCTCGGTGGCGAGGTGCTCTGTTATGTGTGGTAGCCCCGTGTCCGGAAAGGAAGTGCGCTGATGTCGCGCATCGGTAAGAACCCCATCACCGTGCCCAGTGGCGTGACCGTGTCCGTCGCCGGCGACCAGGTGACCGTCGCGGGCCCCAAGGGCACCATGACGCGCACCCTGCCGTCGGGCATCGGCGTGAACCAGGAGGGCGACGTCCTCACGGTGACCCGCGCCTCGGACGAGACCCGCGAGCGTTCGCTCCACGGCCTCACCCGCACGCTGGTCTCCAACATGGTCGTCGGTGTGACCGACGGCTGGACCAAGGAACTCGAGATCATTGGCGTGGGTTACCGCGCCGCGGCCGCGGGCCCCAACGCCCTCGACCTCGCGCTGGGTTTCTCGCACCCCGTGAAGTTCACCGCGCCCGAGGGCATCACCTTCGAGGTGCCGGCCCCGACCCGCGTGATCATCAAGGGTGCCGACAAGGAGGTCGTCGGTCAGGTGGCCGCGTCCATCCGCAAGATCCGCAAGCCCGAGCCCTACAAGGGCAAGGGTGTGCGCTACCTGAACGAGCGCGTCCTGCGCAAGGCCGGAAAGGCGGCGAAGTAATGGCCCGCACCACCCGTGAACTGCGTCTGCGCCGTCACGCGCGCGTCCGCCGGAAGCTCTCGGGCACGGCCGCACGCCCGCGCGTCGCGGTGAGCCGCACCAACAAGCACATCTCGGCCCAGATCATCGACGACGTGGCCGGGCGCACCCTGGCCGCCGCTTCGTCGGTCGAGCCGGCGCTGAAGGGCGTGACCGGGGGCAACATCGCGGGGGCCACGGCCGTCGCCAACCTGCTCGCCGAGCGTGCCCGCGCCGCTTCCATCACCGCGGTCGTCTTCGACCGTGGCGGTTTCGATTACCACGGCCGCGTGGCCGCCTTTGCCGACGCCCTGCGCGCCGGGGGACTGGAGTTCTAATGGACCAGCAGCAATCACTCGAACAGTTCGAAGAGCGCACCATCAAGGTGAACCGCGTCTCGAAGGTCGTCATGGGTGGTCGTCGTTTCCGCTTCACCGCGTTGATGGTGATCGGTGACGGCAAGGGCCGCGTGGGTCTGGGATACGGCAAGGCCAAGGAAGCCGGACTCGCCGTGCAAAAGGGCATCGAAGAGGCGCGCAAGAACCTCTTCGAGGTGCCTCTCGCCGGTTCGACCATCGTCTACCCCGTCCTCGGTGAGGCCGGTGCCGGTCGCGTGTTGATGAAGCCCGCCGCTCCGGGTACCGGTGTGATCGCCGGTGGGGCCGCCCGCGCCATTCTGGAAATGGCGGGCGTCAAGGACATCATCGCCAAGTCGCTCGGTTCGTCGAACGCCATCAACGTGGCCCACGCGACCATCGAGGGACTCAAGCAGCTGCGCCGTCCCGAGGAGATCGCCAAGGGCCGCGACAAGGCCCTCGACGAGGTCATCCCGTCGGGAACCCTGCGCGCCTACCGCGAGCGTCAGCGCGAGGGCGACCTGTTCAAGGTGGGTGAGTAGTCATGGCCCAGATCAAAGTGACCCAGACCCGCTCGTCGATTTCCACGAAGCCCAAGCACCGCGGCACGCTGCGCGCGCTCGGCCTGCGCGGAATCGGCCAGACCAACGTGCTCCCGGACCGTCCTGAAATTCACGGGATGATCGCCCGGGTGCCGCACCTCATTCACTGGGAGATGGTGGACTAATGAAACTGCACGACCTCAACTCGCCCGAGGGCTCGACGCACCGCAAGAAGATTGTCGGTCGCGGTATCGCCGGTAAGGGTGGCAAGACGGCCGGTCGCGGCACCAAGGGTCAGAAGGCCCGCCGCCAGATTCCGGCCGGCTTCGAAGGTGGCCAGCTGCCCCTCATGCAGCGCGTGCCCAAGCTGAAGGGTTTCACGAACCCCTTCCGCGTGGAGTACACGCCGGTCAACATCGACGCCCTCGCGAACCTCGGTGTCGCCGAGATCACCCTCGACGTGCTCGTCGCGCGCGGCCTCGTTCGCAAGAACGACCTCGTCAAGGTGCTGGGTCGCGGTGAACTCTCATCGGCCCTGCAGGTCTCGGCTCACGCCTTCTCGGCCTCGGCCAAGAGCGCCATTGAGGCGGCCGGTGGTTCGGTGACCGAACTGCCCAAGCCCTTCGCCGTGCGTCCCGCCGCCGCGGGCAACCAGCACCAGAACCGGTAGCCGCCCGTGCTGGCTCGCCTGGCCAACATCTTCCGCGTCGCGGACCTGCGTAACAAGGTCCTCTTCACGGTCGCGATCATCTGCCTGTACCAGTTGGGCGCCAACCTCCCCATCCCCGGGGTGAGCTGGGCCCAGGTGCAGTTGCTGCAGTCCAAGGCGAGCGCCAGCGGCGTTCTCGGCTTCTTGAACCTCTTCTCCGGTGGCGCCCTGACCCGTCTCGCGGTCTTCGGTCTCGGGGTCATGCCCTACATCACGAGTTCGATCGTGATCCAGTTGCTCACCACGGTCATCCCCAAGTTGGCCCAGTGGCGCGACGAGGGCCCGACCGGCCAGAAGAAGATCACCCAGACGACCCGTTACCTCACGGTGGGTCTCGCGCTGCTGCAGTCGACCGGTCTCGTCTACGCCTTCCACGGCCACGACTCGGCCCTGCTCGGTTTCAACATCGACCTGATCCCCAAGTTCAACATCTGGCTGGGCCTGTTCATGGTCGCGATTCTGACGGCCGGCACGGCCTTCGTGATGTGGCTGGCTGAGTTGATCTCCCAGCGCGGCATCGGCCAGGGCATGAGTCTGCTCATCTTCGCCAACGTCGTGGCCGGCATGCCCTCGGGCGGCCGCTCGGTGTGGAGCCAGGGCGGACCCCTCAAGTTCTTCACCATCCTCGGCGTGTCGTTGGCCCTGCTGGTGCTGATTGTCATCATGGACAACGGCCAGCGCCGCATTCCGGTGACCTTCGCGCGCCGCGTGGTGGGACGCCGTGAAATGGGCGGCAACTCGACCTACATCCCGTTGAAGGTGAACCAGTCGGGCGTTATCCCGATCATCTTCGCCAGCTCGTTGCTCTACATTCCGGTGCTGCTCTCGAACGTGGTGCCGTGGGCCGGGTTCCAGAACTTCGTCAACCGCAGCCTGCGTCCGACGAGCTTCCTCTACATCGCGGCCGACTTCTTGTTGATCGTCGCCTTCACCTTCTTCTACGTCTACATCGCCTTCGAGCCCCACCAGCAGTCGGAGATGCTCCGCCAGCAGGGTGGCTTCGTACCCGGCATTCGCCCGGGTCTGCCGACCGAGAAGTACTTCGCCAAAATGCTGAGCCGCATCACCGTGGTGGGCGCCTTCTTCCTCGCCAGCGTGGCGGTGGTGCCCTCGATTCTCATGGCCCTGTGGTCCATCAGCCGATTCCCGTACTACGGCACCACCTTGCTGATTGCGGTGGGTGTCGCCCTGGAAACCATGCGCCAGATCGACAGCCAGTTGATGATGCGTAACTACGAGGGCTTCCTCAAGCGCTAGCCATGGCAGAACGCCTCACGTTGATCGTCCTGGGCAAACAGGGCGCCGGTAAGGGCACCCAGTGCACCCGCCTGGCCCAGTCCCACGGTCTCGCCCACGTCTCGACGGGCGACATGCTGCGCGCCGCCGTGAAGGCCGGCACCGATTTGGGGAAGCGCGTGGAATCGATTCTCGCGGCCGGTGAACTCGTCCCCGACGAGGTCGTCACGGC
>CAWUMA010000033.1:0-6645 GCA_963923835.1 uncultured bacterium | reverse complement strand
GGTGTCGCCACACCATCGATAGCGACCGGGCGACCCTCGCGAAAGGAAATCACGAGCTCGACCGGAGCCGTGGCCGTCGGACGGGTCAGGGTGTAGGGCTCTTCGGGTGGAGCGGCCCACGGGTCCTCGATGGCGCCGCACTCAATCGCCCGGCCCCACAGGTTCTCGTCGATGGAGTAGATCTTCTCCTTCGTGGCCTTGATGGGGATGTCCCACTTCTCGGCGTAGTCCACCGAGTCCGCGCGCGTCATTCCCCAGTTGCGGGCGGGTGCGAGCACCTCGAGGTCCGGTGCCAGGGCGTGCGTGCCGACCTCGAATCGCACCTGGTCGTTGCCCTTACCCGTGCACCCGTGAGCGACGGCGTGGGCGTTGAACTTGCGGGCCTGATCAACGAGATGGCGAACAATCACCGGCCGCGACAGTGACGACACCAACGGGTACTTCCCCTCGTACCGGGCGTTGGCGAAAATGGCGGCCGCACAGAACTCCTCGGCCATCTCCTGACGGGCATCAACCACGACGAAGTCGAGTGCCCCCGCGGCGAGCGCCCGGGCGCGAATGTCGTCGAAGGACTCGGAGCTTTGAGGGTCCTGACCCACGTCGACGAGGACGCAGACGACCTCCACTCCCCACTCTTGGATCATCCAACGGACCGCCACCGAGGTGTCCAGTCCGCCGCTGTAGGCCAGTACGACGCGCTTTGCCATTACCGCTTACCCTTCGTTCCGCCGTTCTCATCGAGACCGGCCAGTGCCTTGAATTCCTTGACCAGCGCCGCGCCGCCCTTTTCAGTGCGGGCAATCACCAGAATCGTGTCGTCTCCCGCCACGCAACCGAGGACCCCCTCGAGATTGCTCCGGTCCAGCGCGGAGGCCACCACGTGGGCGCAACCCGGAGGTGTGCGCACCACCACCAAGTTATCGGCGTGATCAACCGCGACGACCCACTCCCCCATCATGCGACGGAGATAGTCGACGGGGGCCGGTGCGAGGGCAGGACTTCCGGCCAGCACAATGCGACGGGCGCCGTGCTCGTCTCGTACCTTGATGGTGCCCAGCTCCTGCAGGTCGCGGGTCACGGTTGCCTGCGTGGCGCTGACGCCCTCGCTGGCGAGAATGTTGACCAACTGCGCCGCCGTCGCGATGACTTGACGTTCAAGAAGTTCCGCGATGCGGTGTTGCCGTTGTGTCTTGGTCATAGTTCTCCTTTAATCCAGCGCAACGCGCCGACCATGGCGCTGCGGCGGTGATACACCTGGCGCCACACCCGCGAGCGCTCCCCATCGAGCACCTCGTCGGTGATTTCATCCCCCCGGTGAGCGGGCAGACAGTGCAGAACCACCGCCCGCGGTGCGGCGTGCGTCAGCAGCGATTCGTCGACCCGGAACGGTGCCAAGTCGATGCGGCGACGCGCCGTTTCGGCTTCCATGCCCATCGACACCCACGCGTCGGTGTACACCACGTCCGCACCCCGAACGGCATCCATCGCGGAATCGGTGAGGATCAGGCGGCCACCTCCCGTCACCGCCGACGGGTCCTCGACGTCACCTTCGACGAGTTGGTAGCCCGACGGGGCACCGACGGTGACATCGACACCCAGGCGCAGAAGGGCCACCGCCAGTGATCGCGTCACATTCGTGGCGTCACCCACGTAGGCCA
Organism: uncultured bacterium; assembly: GCA_963923835.1. Classification (GTDB taxonomy): domain Bacteria; phylum Actinomycetota; class Acidimicrobiia; order Acidimicrobiales; family RAAP-2; genus RAAP-2. Next base: position 4,987 of record CAWUMA010000033.1, on the reverse strand, counting down.
CCCGAAGACCGGCGAGCCCCGCCACGTCACCATCGGCGAACTCGTCGGCGATGGTGAGGACATCGGCCACTGCCTGGGTGGGGTGGGCCTTGTCACTCAGCAGATTGATGAGTGAGAGTCGGCCGTGAGTGGCGGCCTGCATCCGGGCGAACATGGAGTGCCGTTTGAGCCGCATCGCCGCAATCGAGTACATCTGGTCCAACGTGCGGGCCACATCCTCGGCGGACTCGCGGTCGTCAAGACCAATTTCTTCGTCGCCGAAGAACGTCACGAAACCACCCAGTTCGTGCACCGCCGAGGAACTCGACGCTCGCGTGCGCAGACTGGGACGCTCGAACACGAGGGCGACGCCCTGGCCGCGCATCAACTCATCGTCGAGAGGGGCCGTCGCCAACGAGTAAATGTTGGCGAGATCCCCGTTCGTGAGCGATTCAATGGTGAGGAAATGACGGGTCATGGGTGCACCTTCGTCGTGGCGACTCGATTCGCCCGCGCGTCACGCAGGGCGTGCGGCTTTGTTCCGTTGGCCAGCTGTACGGTCGGTGCACCGGCACCGAGGGCATCGAGGGCGGCTTGAACCTTGGGTCGCATGCCGTCGCGAATCGCGCCGCTCGTCACCATCGCCTCCACCTGCGCGACGTCCACGTCGGCCAGTCCGGTGGAGGGATCATCGGGAACGGAACGAATCTGATCGACATCGCTCAACAGGATCAATTCGGCCCCCAGTGCCGCGGCTATCGCACCCGCTGCGGTGTCCGCGTTGCAGTTGAGTAACTCACCACGGGAATCAACGGCCACCGGACTCACGACCGGAACGAGCCCCGCCGACAGGACGGTGCCCAGAACCTGCGAGCCCACCTCCGGAGACGAACCCGCCCGACCCCACGCCGCCCCCAGGGGCGACGAGAGCAAAAGCTGGGAATCGGCGCCACTCAGCCCCACAACCGGAAGTCCCCGCCGGGACAACGCCGCACAGACCTTCTGGTTCACGTAGCCCAGCGCCATTGACACGCACTCCATCGTCTCGTCATCGGTCACGCGCAATCCGTCGACGAACGAACTCTGCAGGCCCCGCGCGGCGAGCAGGCCGGCAATCTGGGGGCCTCCCCCGTGCACCAACACCACGTCGTTGCCACCGGCCTTCAATTCCGCAAGGTCGCCGGCGAGGTCAATGAGGACGGGGCTGTCGGGCCCCAGGTCGTCGAGCGTGTGTCCGCCGAGTTTCACCACGACAGCGCTCACGGGGTCACCCCGGCGAGCGGGAGCCCCATTGTTTCGGGTCGTTCGGTGGCGACGTTCCACGCCTGAATCGCTTGACCGGCCGCCCCCTTGATGAGATTGTCGATGGACGACATCACCACGAGCCAACCGGTGCGCTCGTCAACCCGAGCCGACACGAAACAGAGGTTGCTGCCGACCCCGTCCTTCAGTGAGGGCGGTTCGTCGGTCACCACCACGCAGGGGTCGTGCCGATACGTCTCTCTCAGGAGCGCCAACGCCTCGGCGGTGTTATGTGCTCCGAGGAGTCGGGCGTACGCGGTCACCAACATGCCACGGCTCACCGGCACGAGGTGCGGCGTGAAGAGAAGTTCGACCTTGAGTTCACGCTGCATTTCGATGGTGTGTCGGTGGTTCAAGAGACCGTAGGCCTCGGCGTTACCCGACAACCTCGGAAAATGCAGCCGGTCACTCGCACTGCGACCCGCACCCGACACACCACTCAGGGCGTTCACGACTACTCCCGAGGTGTCGATCCACTTTGCGTCGGCGAAGGGTCCCATCGCGAGGGCCGTGGCCGTCGGATAGCAACCAGGGGCGGCGATCAACGATGCGCCGGCCAGTTCGGCGCGGTGCCGTTCCACAAGTCCGTACACGGCCCGTGACAACAGTTGGGGCGCCTGGTGGGCTCCCCCGTACCACGCGTCGTAGTCGGCTGCGTCACGCAGACGAAAATCGGCGCCGAGGTCTACGACCGTGACGCCGCGTTCCACGAGTGCCGGCACGTGGGCCTGGCTTTCGCCGTGCGGCAGGGCGAGGAACACCACGTCGAGGTCGGCGCTCGCCAAGGCGTCGGTCGGGGCGTACAGCGTGTCGGGGTAGAGAGCGGCGAGGGCCGGCACATGGGACGACACCGACTTGCCGGCGTTCGACCCACCGGTCGCCAGGACCACGTCGAGGTCGTCGTGGGACGCGCACAGACGCATGACCTCGGCACCTGCGTACCCGGTGGCTCCGACAACGCCGACTCGCATGTCTCTAGTCTTGCATAATTAACCGCTGTAATGCAAGTAATTGCTTCCGACTAGGATTGCTCCATGTCCAAACGCGGCTGGGCGCTCTTTGCGGTGATGGCCGTGTTGTGGGGCATCCCCTACCTCCTCATCCGGGTTGCCGTACGGGAGCTCGACCCCGGTGTGCTCGTCCTGGGCCGAACGGCCCCGGCGGCCCTCGCCCTTCTCCCGCTGGTCATTGTTCGGGGGCTCGGCCCGACCCTGCGCCGCGCACTGCCCTGGGTCATCGCCTTCGGCGTGGTGGAGTTCGGCGTGCCGTGGTTCTTGATGTCCACGGCCGAACGTCACGTCTCGAGTTCGCTGACCAGCCTGGTGATCTGTTCGGTGCCCCTGTTCTCCGTGGTGGCCCAACGGATCCGCCAGACCGACGCGCACATTTCTCGTCGTCGCATGGTCGGTCTGCTTACGGGATTCCTCGGCGTCGTGGCCCTCGTCGGCATCGACGTGCACGGCAGCTCCCTGCAGTGGATCGGCCTGCTGGCCATCGTGTGCGTCGGGTATTCAGTCGGCCCGATGATCCTCGAGGCCAAGCTGAGCCACGTACCGGGCTACGTCGTTGTCGCCGGCGCCACCGCCTTCGTGGCTCTGGCGTGGGTGCCCTGGTCGGTGACCCACTGGCCGACCCGGGTGCACGCCGAAACCATCGCCTGCGTGGCGGTCCTGTCACTCGCCTGCACGGCCGCGGCCTTCATGACCTTTGCCGCGCTCATCAAAGAGGTCGGCACGACCCGTTCGGTCGTCGTCACCTACGCCAACACCACGGTCGCCGTGATTCTGGGCATCATCGGCCTTCATGAACCCTTCACGGCCGGCATCGCGCTGGGATTTCCCCTCGTCGTGTTGGGCTCGTACCTCGCAACCAGCCGGGCCGAGACCCCGGCCGCCGTCGAAGTCCCCTAGGACCAGTTCGCGCTCACCCGCACGTCACCGTCGACGAGCAGGGCCATACGCGACTCATCGTGGCGCAAGTCCACGTCATCACCTCGCTCCACGGGACCGTGATGCACGACGCTCACTCGTGTCACCGGAGAGGTCAGGCACTCGGTGACGGCCTGCCACAGCGCGGCATTGTTGACGTGACCGACGACATCAAGGTCGGCCTCGCGAAGAATCCACGGCCGACCCGGCCGGCCTTCGAGCGGGTCGGGCCGACTGACCCGCCCGGAGACTTTTCGATCGCGCGCCCCCGGGTACGCGTCGAAGACATCGGAGCCGAGTCGAACAGGGTGCCCGGTGGCGTCGATGGGCACCCACAGCGCGGTGCACTCGACGAGGATCTGGTCGTCAAGGATGACGTCCGTGCGACGCTCGATCCACGCGGCGCCGTGACCCGCGCACCACGTGGCCAGCTCGAAGGAATCGAGGTAGCGCGGTACTCGGCCCTGACCGGTCAGACGCATATCGGTGCGTCGCACCACCCAAGTGTCGCGGGAGTGCGGCACCGCGTCGCGCCAGTCGTTGGTTGCCACGTTCTGGAGCAGCCGCGCCAGTCCGTCAAATCGGAGTTGGCCCCCGTCGCCGGTAAGACCGAGCGAGGCCTGGGCCGTTTCGCGGTAACACCGTCCCGTGGCGAACGGCACAAACTCCCGTTCGTTATCGGAGTCGCGCACCGAGCCCCTCGGCAGTCGCAATTAACACCTCACGCGCCGCGGCGACCTCCTTGTCGGACAGGGTCGCCTCGTGAGAGATGAGACGCACCGCATAGGCGAGACTGCGTGAGCCGTCGGCGACGCCGGTGCCGCGGTACACGTCGAACAAAGTGACCGACTCAACTAGGGGGCTGGCCTCGCGCAGGGCACGGGCGAGATCGCCGGCGTGCACGCCGTCGGGCGTCACGAGAGCAAGGTCAATGTGGGCCGAGGGGTATCGACTCGGCATCACGGCCGTCAGTGGACGGCGCGTCGCCCGGGTGGGGTCGCTCAACGCGTCAAGGTCCAGATCCACCACCGCCAGACGCTGGGTTGCGGGTTCGCCACGAAGGGCGTCACGCAGGGCGGGGTCGACCTCGCCCACCCAACCCAAGGTGGCGCCACTGGTCTGGTCTATCAGGCAGCCCGTGCGCGTGGGGTGGAAGCCGGCGGGGGCCGAGTCGACTCGGCGTACCACGACCTCGGACAGACCAAGTCGATCACTCACCGCCGACCACCACGCCACCGCCGATGCGGCGTCGTCACCGGGTCGAGCCAGTAGCCAAGTGACGCGTTCGTTCTCGGCCGGCAGGTGGAGAGTGAGTGTGCCACCGGCACCGCCGCGAGTGCGCCGGGCCAGAGTCGTGTCGTCGGGGTGGGTGAAGACGTGCCCGAATTCACCGACCACGACATCGCCACGGCCACGTTCGACGTTGCGCTGCCACACCTGCACGAGACCGGTCAGCAGTGTGCGCCGGAGAACCGACTCCTCCGCGGCGAGCGGGTTCGTCACGCGGATGGGCGTGCCCTCGCCCAGCAGGGCGAACTCCGACTCGCTCACCAAGGTCGGCGTCCACACCTCGTCCATGCCCATGGCGACCAGGGCGTCACGCAGGCGCCGACGCATCACCTGACGGTCACTCAGCCCACCGGGCTGATCCCACGTCGGCGTACGCCGCGGCAGAGCGCGATAGGAGTACAGCCGCGCCACCTCTTCGAGCACGTCGGCCCGACCGGCCGCCCCGGTACGGACATCGGCGCGCGATGACGGAGCCGTGACCCGGAGTG
>CAWUMA010000032.1:0-6740 GCA_963923835.1 uncultured bacterium | reverse complement strand
CTTCCGAAGTCGCGGAGTCGACGTACTGCCATCGGCGCCAGGATTGCAACCCAGAACGCGAGCAGTATGAGCAGTATCAACACTGTGTGGCTTCGCACCGACTCGTTACCATCACCAAAAAATTTATCGCTGGTGTATGCGAAAACGGTGGATACTAAGCCTCGTGGAGGCCGCACTCCTCTTTGTCGAGTCCGGCCCACCGACCTGAGCGTCGGTCGGTCGGGTCCAGAGGCTTCACCGTCATCGCGGCGCAGCCGATCGAGGCGTACCCCTCGGCCCACAGCGGATGGGTCGGGAGGCTCTTCGACGAGAGGTAGTAGGCGACGTCGTCATCGGACCACGTGGCGAGCGGATTTACCTTAATTAAGCCAAATTTGGCGTCCCAATCGACGATGCGCATGCCTGTTCGGGTCGCCGCGTCGACCCGCTTGACCGAGGTCAGCCACGCCGTGCGCCCCTCCAGAGCACGGCCCAAGGGGGCGACCTTGCGCAGCTGACAGCAGCCGTCGGTGCCACACGGTGCCGCCTCGGCCTCGGGGCCGGGTTGGGTGCGGGTCACGTGGAGCCCCCACCGCAGGGTGAGGTCATCGAGGAAGTTCAGGGTCTCGGGGAAGTGACCCCCGGTGTCGAGGAAGATGACCTCGGTACCCGGGGCGACCTCGTAGATCATGTGGAGCAGTGCCACGTCCTCGAACGAGCAGGCGTAGGCGACGTCAGCTCCGAAACGCGAAAAAGTCCACGAGAGAATCTCGTGAGGCGAGGCGTGCTCAAAACGGGCGTCGGCCTCATCGAGCTCGCTCTGCAGGGCCGGCGTGTGGTCGAGCGGTGCCATTAACTTAAGCCTAACATTTCCTAGTGATTTGATAGACTATTACCACATGAGCGCGACCGACTACTTAGATGTCTTGGAATCCCACGCTTTGTTCATCCTGCGTGAGGTGGCCGCCGAGTGCGAGCGACCCGTTCTTCTCTTCTCGGGGGGCAAGGACTCGGCCGTGCTCTTGCACCTGGCCGTGAAGGCCTTCGCGCCAGCCAAGATCCCCTTCCCCGTGATGCACGTCGACACCGGTCAGAACTTCCCCGAGGTGCTCGCCTACCGCGACGAGGCCGCCGCCCGCGCGGGGGCCCGCCTAATCGTCGCCTCGGTACAAGAGTCCATCGACCGCGGCCGGGTCGCCGACCCCGGCCCCATGGGATCGCGTAACCGACTCCAAAGTGTCACCCTCCTCGACGCGTTGACCGAGCACGGCTTTGACGCCGCCTTCGGTGGGGCTCGCCGTGACGAGGACAAGGCCCGGGCCAAGGAGCGGGTGCTCAGTTTCCGCGACGCCTTCGGCCAGTGGGACCCCAAGTCGCAGCGGCCTGAACTCTGGCAGCTCTACCAGGGCAAGGTCAACCCGGGTGAACACGTCCGGGCCTTCCCGCTTTCGGACTGGACCGAACTCGACATCTGGAACTACATCGCCCGGGAGAACATGGAGTTGCCTTCCATTTACTTCGCCCACGAGCGTGACGTGGTTCGCCGCGACTCCATGTGGCTGGCCGTGGGCCCCTTCGTGGAGCCCCGTCCCGACGAGACCGTGGAGCGCCGTACGGTGCGATTCCGCACCGTGGGTGACGCTAACTGCACGGGGGCCGTTGACTCGAGCGCGGCCACACTGGCCGAGATCATCGCCGAAATCGAAGTGGCCAACGTCTCCGAACGAGGCGCCACCCGCGCCGACGACAAGTTCTCGGAGACGGCGATGGAAGACCGCAAGCGTGAGGGGTACTTCTAATGGCGACCAAAGATCTCCTGCGACTGGCCACCATCGGCTCGGTCGACGACGGTAAGTCGACCCTGATTGGGCGTCTGCTGGTCGACACCCGCCAGCTCTTCGATGACCAACTCGACGCCGTCGTGGCCGCCTCGGAGCGACGGGGTGTGGGTGACCTCGACCTCAGTTTCGTCACCGACGGCCTGCGCGCCGAACGCGAACAGGGCATCACCATCGACGTCGCGTACCGGTACGCCACCACGCCGTCGCGCAAATTCATCATCGCCGACTGCCCCGGCCACGTGCAGTACACACGCAACATGGCGACCGGCGCCTCCACGGCCGACCTCGCCCTGGTGGTTCTTGACGTGGCCAGCGGCCTCAAGGAACAGACCCGTCGCCACCTGGTCATCGCGGCCCTGCTGGGCGTACGGGCCCTCGTGGTCGCCGTGAACAAAATGGACACCGTCGACTGGTCCGAACTGGCCTACCAGCGGGTCCACGACGAGGTCGACACCTTGGCGCGCGAACTCCACTACGACCACCACGTGGTCGTGCCGGTGTCGGCCCTGCACGGTGACAACGTCGTCGAGAATTCGCCCAAATCCCCTTGGTATCAGGGACCGAGCGTGCTGAGTGCCCTTGAATCGGCCGAGGCCGGCTCGTGGACCGACAGCGCCAGCGGGGCGCGCCTACCCATTCAGTGGGTGTTGCGCCAGGACGGTGGCGGCCGCACCTACGCCGGCATGGTCAACGGCGGCACCATTCGTGAGGGTGATGAGGTCACTCTTCTCCCCGCCGGCATCACCACGACGGTGCGGGGTCTTCGATTCGGCGGCGAAGTTCGCCAGGAGGCCGAGGTTGGACTAGCCGCGGACCTGGACCTCGCGGCCGACACCGACGCCGGACGGGGCGACCTCATCGCGACCGCCCCGCTCCCCCAGGTGACCCGCGAGATTTCGGCCACCGTCTGTTGGTTCGGCGCCACGCCGCTCAGCGTCGGTCAACGTCTTCGCCTCAAGCACACGACCCGCTCGACTCCGGCCAAGATCACCTCGCTCGGTGGGCGCGTGGACGTCGAGGCCATGGCCCTCGACGAGGCGATGCAACTCAGCACCAACGACATCGGCGTGGTGTCCCTGATGACGGCCGACCCGCTCGTCGTGGACGACTATCGCGACAACCGGGTGACAGGAAGTTTCGTGCTCGTCGACGAGGTGACCAACATCACGGTGGCGGCCGGCATGGTCGGCCGACCGGTCTTCCTCTAGATCTGGACGATCATCGCGACGAGGGCCACGCCCAGCAGAGCGAGCACCACGTCCACTGAACCAACGAACCGTCGCCCCTCGCGAGTCGAAGGCACTTCTCCGTTCGCCAGCCTCTGGGCGAGACGCTTCTCGGCCGGGAGTAACCGCGCCTCGAGGTGACCGGCTGCGAGAACGTACATCGCCAGTCCCACCAGGATCCAGGTGTGACCCAGTGACACGTCGGCGCCACCGAGACCCGACAAGGCGAGACCGGTGAGGGGCAGGAGGTGCACCACCCGGGCCGAGTGATTCGTCCGCGCGGGAAAGAAGCGACGAAGCGAGTCAACGTCGAGGCCACGCGACAGGGACAACCCGGCCAACCGAAGAGTGGACAGCACGACAACCGTCGCGAGCCCCACCATGAGGTGGACGACGAAGATGATGTCGTACGGGACGGAAACGGCAATCATGCTGATCCCAAAAGAATGTCGGCCGCCCGGTAGGGGTCCGTGCGTCCGGCGAGCAGATCGTCCACCTGCCCCGTGTAGGCGCTTCCCGACTCAAGGTCGGCGACCCGTTGGCGCAGAGTGGCGGCGAGGACCGAGTTCAACGTCGCCTCGGCACGCGTGCGACGGGTGGCCGCAAGGGGTCCGCTCTCGAGGTACTGGCGGTGCGCCACCAACGCGTCGAAGAGGTCGGTCGTACCCGTGCCGTCCGAGGCCACGGTCTCGACGATGAGTGGACGCCAGTCACGGTCACCACCGAGATCGAGCATCTGCTCGAGATCACGACGGGTCTCGCGCACACCGGGGCGATCGGCCTTGTTGATGACAAAGATGTCAGCGACCTCGAGAAGTCCCGCCTTGTTGGCCTGCATCGCGTCACCCCAGCCCGGGTTGGTCACGACGACGGTCGTATCGGCGGCGGCGGCGATGTCGACTTCCATCTGCCCCACGCCCACCGTTTCGACGAGGGCGAGGGTGAAACCGGCCACTCCCAACACGCGTAGCGCGTCGGGCACGGCGAGCGACAGACCGCCGAGGTGGCCCCGGGTCGCCAGCGAACGAATGTAAACGGCCGGATTAGTGGCGTGCTCTTGCATGCGAATCCGGTCGCCCAGGATGGCCCCACCCGTGAAGGGTGATGACGGGTCCACACAGAGCACACCCACCTGAGAAAAGGCGGCCGACCCGTCGAAGGATCCACGCGCCAGGGCCGTCGAAATCAGTTGGTCGGTCAGCGTCGACTTGCCCGCCCCGGGAGGCCCGGTGAGCCCCACCGTCCACGGGGCCGGTGCGGCGTAAGCGAGGGCCGCGGTGGCCCGTTGGTTCTCACCACCCGACTCGACATAGGTGAGCAGTCGGGCCAGCGCCGTGCGCGAACCCTTCCGGGCCTCGTCGACCAGGGCCGCGGGGTCGCGGGGAATCACGACTCACGCTCCACGTGGGCGCCGAGCGCGGCGATGCGCTCGACGAAGCGGTCGTACCCGCGGTCGAGGTGTTCGAGGCCTTCGATGATGGTCTCGCCGTCGGCCACGAGTCCGGCCAGCACCAGGGCCGCTCCGGCGCGGATGTCGGTGGCGCGCACACTCGTGCCCACCAAGTGATCGACGCCGCGCACGAGGGCGTGGTGTCCCTCGGTGGTGATGTGGGCGCCGAGTCGGGTGAGCTCGTCGACGTACCGGAAGCGGCCCGTGAAGAGGTTTTCGGTGACGACTGACACCCCACTGGCCACGCTCAACATCGTGGTGATGAGCGGCTTGTAGTCCGTCGCCACCCCCGGGTAGGGCAGAGTCGCCACGTCCACGGCGCGCAGTTTCTTCGGCCCCTTCACCGCGACGCCGGGGCCGTGTTCGTCGACCTCGCCACCCATCGCTTCGAGCTTGCGCAGCAGCATCTCCATGTGGTCGGGGCGACCGTCCGTGACGCGCACCTCTCCCCCAGTGATGAGTCCGGCCGCGAGATATGTGGCGGTCACGACCCGGTCGGTGATGACGTCGTGGCGGGCTGGCGACAATTCGGCCACGCCGTCAACAACCAGTCGCGACGTGCCCAATCCCTCGATGCGCGCACCCATGGCCTGGAGTTGGCGACCGAGGTCCTCAACCTCGGGTTCGCGGGCCGCGTTGTCAATCACTGTGCGGCCTTCGGCCAACACGGCGGCCATCAACAGATTGTCGGTTGACGTGTGGCTCGGGTACTCGAGGACGATGCGTGCCGCGCGCAGGCGGCCCGGAGCCGAAGCGTGGATCGAGTCACGTTCGTTGGCGAAGGTCGCGCCCATCGCCCCGAGGCCGTCGGTGTGGAAATTGATGGGCCGGCCGCCGAAGTCGTCGCCTCCGGGCAGAGCCAGATGGGCCGCACCACACCGGGCGAGCAGTGGCCCGAGCACCACGATGGAGGCCCGCATCGCCTCGAAAAGGTGGGCCGGGGCGTGGGGCACAAGACCCTCCGCGGGCGGCACCGTGATGTCCAGTTCGTGGTCGGCCGGACGCTGCACTGTGCACCCGAGGTGCGTCAGCAGTTCGGCCATGGTGTCGACGTCGCTGATGGCCGGAACATTGGTGAGCCGGTGGGTTCCCGAGGCCAGCAGGCAGGCGGCCATCTGCTTGAGAACGGCGTTTTTCGCCCCGCGAGCCTCGACTTCTCCCCCGAGGGGGCCGGCGGGCTTCACGCGCAGAAACGGCACCGTATAAGTATTGCCGGTCGGACGGGAGCCCTGACGGCCCCTTCACTACGCTTAAGCGCATGGAAAAGTACCGCCCGGACCGCAACATCGCTCTGGAGATGATCCGGGTGACCGAGGCGGCGGCCATCGCCGCGGCCCGCTGGGCCGGTCGCGGTGACAAGAACGCGGCCGACGGGGCCGCCGTCGACGCGATGCGTTTCGTCCTGACGGGAGTCGCCATGGACGGCATCGTCGTCATCGGCGAAGGTGAAAAGGATGAGGCCCCGATGCTCTTCAACGGGGAGATCATCGGCAACGGCACTCCCCCGGAGGTGGACGTCGCCGTCGACCCCATTGACGGCACCACCTTGACGGCCAAGGGCCGCAACGGGGCCCTCTCGGTCATCGCCTTCTCCGACCGCGGCACGATGTTCAACCCCGGTCCGGTTCTCTACATGAACAAGGTGGCCGTGGGTCCACGGGGACGCGGTGCTGTCGACATCAACGCCTCGGTGACCGAAAACTTGCGCGCCTTAGCGTCGCGCCTCGGCAAGACGGTGCAAGAACTCGGCGTGGTGGTTTTGGACCGCCCCCGCCACGACGACCTCATCGGAGAGATTCGTGACTGTGGCGCCCGGGTGATCTCCATCACCGACGGCGACGTCGCCGGCGCCATCTCCACCGCGTGGCCCAACTCGGGAGCAGACATCCTCTTCGGTATCGGTGGCACGCCCGAAGGCGTCATCGCCGCGGCCGCCCTCAAGGGGCTCGGTGGCGAGATTCAAGGCATCCTGCACGCCAGCACCCCCGAGGAGCGCCAGCGCGCCGAAGCCCTGGGTTACGACTTCTCGCGGGTGCTCACCACGGACGACCTCGTCCAGGGTGACAACTGCTACTTCTCCGCGACGGCCATCACCGATGGCGACTTCCTGCGCGGCGTGCGCTTCACCGAGTTCGGTGCCACGACCCAGTCCATGGTCGTGCGCTCGCGCTCGGGCACGGTGCGCACCGTGGAGACCTTCCACCGGCACAACAAGCTGCAGGAGTTCTCCACCGCCGGCTTCTA
>CAWUMA010000031.1:0-6790 GCA_963923835.1 uncultured bacterium | reverse complement strand
GGACCAACTGTCCCTGCCGTCGCCGACCTTCGTGGACGACAGTTTCGGGCTCTCCGACCGCTCTCCGACGGTGTTGCGCAATCTGGCCGCGCTGTACAACCACGGACGGCTGGGTGGAACGGGCTACCTCTCAATTCTCCCCGTCGATCAGGGAATTGAGCACAGCGGGGCGGCCACGTTCGCGCCGAACCCGGCGTACTTCGATCCGGCCCGTCTGTGCGACCTCGCCATCGAGGCCGGTTCCAACGCAATCGCCACGACGCTGGGCACACTCGGTATCGTGGCGCGCCGGTACGTCACGCGCCTGCCCTTCATCGTGAAGATCAACCACAACGACCTCCTGCGTCACCCCAACATGCCTGATCAGCGCCTCTTCGCGTCAGTGCGCCAGGCGGCCGATCTGGGTGCCGTGGGCGTGGGCGCCACTATCTACTTCGGCTCACTGGAGTCGCCACGACAGATCCAAGAAATCTCCGAAGCCTTTGCCCTGGCCCACGAGTTGGGGATGTTCACGGTTCTGTGGACGTATCTGCGTAACGACGACTTCAAGAAGGATGGCGTGGACTACCACCTGTCGGCCGACCTCACGGGACAGGCGAACCACCTCGGCGTCACGATCGAGGCCGACATCATCAAGCAAAAGCAGCCCGAAAACAACGGCGGATTCACCGCGGTCAAGGTGGGCAAGACGAATCCGAAGGTGTATGGCGAGCTCACGAGCGATCACCCCATCGACTTGACGCGTTGGCAAGTGGTGAACTGTTACGCCGGTCGCGTGGGGCTCATTAACTCGGGTGGTGAGTCAAAGGGAACCGATGACCTCGCCCAGGCCGTACGCACCGCCGTCATCAACAAGCGGGCCGGTGGTCAGGGTCTGATCCTGGGTCGAAAGGCCTTCCAGCGTCCCATGGCCGAGGGTGTGGCCCTCGTGAACGCCGTGCAGGACGTCTTCTTGGACCCCACCATCACCCTGGCCTAACCCATGACTTCGACGCCGCGCGGGTGGTGGACGTGGGCGAATGGAGTGACGGCAATACGGCTGGCTCTGCTGCCGTGTTTTTGTTACTTGCTCTTTGGCACGGGGCACCGTGCGCTGGCCGCATGGTTGCTGGCCGTGCTCGGAGGGACGGACTGGGTTGACGGGTATCTAGCGCGGCGCCTCAATCAAGTGTCGGAGATCGGGAAGATCCTGGACCCCGTCGCCGACCGCCTTCTCGTTATCACCGGACTGATCAGCGTGGCCCTCGCCGGGGGAGTCCCCTGGTGGTTCGCGACCACGACCCTCGTACGTGAGCTCATCGTTTCGATACTCACGCTCGTTCTCGCCGCCCTTGGGGCCGCGCGGATTGACGTCTTGTGGTGGGGCAAGGTCTCGACGTTCATGTTGATGGGCACCTTCCCGTTGTTCCTTTTGACATCCCGGGGCGGGCCGCCACCCTTCGCGTGGCAGGGCCCCCTGCGCGCTGGGTGCTGGGTGTTAGGTGTGACGGGTTTGGCTCTGTCGTGGGTCGTTCTGGCGGGGTATGTCAGGCCGGCGCTGGACGCCCTGCGTCGCGGGCGGGCCGGTAGGCGGAACGGTTAAATTTCCAGCCATGAATATCCCCGCCGACCGCCGTTACTCGTCCGACCACGAATGGGCGCTGGCGAACGGCGTCGTGGTGCGGGTCGGCATCACGGACTACGCCCAGGACGCGCTCGGCGATGTGGTGTTCGTCGACCTACCGGCACTGTCGTCCTCCGTGGCGGCCGGGGCCGTGGTGGGAGAGGTGGAATCGACCAAGTCGGTCTCCGAGATTTACGCCCCCGTGGGTGGGGTCGTCACGGCCGTCAACGAGGCCCTGTCGGGATCACCCGAACTTGTGAATTCTGACCCCTACGGAGAGGGTTGGATCTGTGAAATCACCGTCGAATCGGCTAGCGCTCTGGACGGATTGCTCGATGCCGACGGCTACGCGGCCCTGACCTCGCACTAGGGCGATGCACTGCCGACGCTGCGGCGAAATCCTGAACGCCAACGCGAATTTCTGTTGGTCGTGTGGGGCGGCCCAGGTGTCAGGGGATTCACCTGAGACAATCGCCGTCCCGGTCGTGAGCGCCACCGACTCCGGCTCGGTGGCCCCGGTCGCCCCCGCCGGGAGCCACGAGGACGAACTTATGGTTGCGTCGGGGCCCGAAGCCGGTCTACGGTTTGCGCTGGTTGATGACGTGACCTACGTCGGCCGCCACGACGAGTGTCAGGTCCTGTTGGACGACGTCTCGGTCTCGCGCCGCCATGCCGTCTTGACTAGGACGGCGTCAGGTCGCATCACCGTGCGTGATCTCAACTCGTTGAACGGTACTTACGTGAACGGCGCGCGCGTCGAAGAGGTCGCGCTGCGGTCCGGAGACGACGTGCAGGTCGGGAAATACAAGTTCGTTTTTTGGGCACGTCCCTCCGAGTGATAAGTTGCCACCCATGCGAATCGGCGAAGTGCACAGAATTCTGCGCTCCGAATTCCCCGACATCGAACTTTCGACCATCCGCTACTACGAAGACCAGGGGCTGGTGAAGCCGGCCCGCACGAAGAGTGGATACCGGCAGTACAGCGAGCGGGATGTGGAGTGTTTACGCGAGGCGTTTCGTCTCGCCCAGCGCGAACAGCTCCGTCTCTCGCAAATTCGTTTGAGGCTCATCGCGACGGGCCTGTTGGTCGAAAGCGGAGTGACGCGAGCGACGACCAAGGCGGCGGCCCGCACGGCGGTCGCACCCGTGGTGCAGATGGACGCTCCCGTTCCCGTGCGTCCCACGCCCCCGGTGGTCGGCCCGGTCGTGGCGGTGCGCCCCGACGCGGTGGCTGGACTGGCTGAGTTGGCCCGTGCGGCCGGCGTGGATGTGTCGATCTGCTCGCAGGCCATCTCGGCTGGATTAGTCCGGCCCACCGAGATTGCGGGAGTGGCGCACTTTTCAGGAGACGACGTGACCGTGGTCACGATTACGGGTCGACTTTTGGCCCGTGGCGCCGACTTGAGAGTGGTGGCGGCGACGCGCCGTGCAGTGGAGCGCGAAGTGGGCATCATTCGTGAAATCCGCCAGACCATGGGCGACGACGCACCGAGCGAGGGTGACATCGCCCGCGAATGGTCGCAGATGCGCGACGCCCTGTTCACGCGCGCACTCGAATCACCGACCCACTGAGGCTTCGGGCGACCCCTCGCGGGTCTATCCTGCGGTCATGGTCGAGGTGATGTTGCGTACCGTGCGAATGGATGCGTCTTCGGGCACGCCCGTGCTTCTTCTCGAAGAGGTGCACGGTCCCCGCGCTCTGGCCGTCTTCATCGGCGGCCCCGAGGCGGCGGCCATTGCCTACGCGCTCGAGGGAGTGCAGACGCCGCGGCCGATGACGCACGATCTCCTGGCGTCAACAATCACGGCGTTAGGAGCCCAGCTGCTCACGGTGGAGATTGTGGAGCAACGAGATAGTTCCTACATCGCCCTTCTTCGTTTGGTGCGCGAAGGTGCCGAAATCACCGTGGACGCGAGACCGAGCGACGCCATCGCTCTGGCGCTTCGCCAGTCGGCACCCATCCTCGTTGACGACAAGGTGATGGAGGAGTGCTCCTTTGACACGACCGAGGACGAGGAAACCGAGGAGGTCGACGAAGCGGCCCTCGTCGATGAGTTGCGGGCCTTTCTCGAGACGGTGAAACCCGAGGACTTCGAATCGTGAGCAGATCGTCGCGGGTGCTCGCTCTGCTGGCCGTCTTCGCGGCGGTCGTGGTGTTCAGTCGGCACACTGTCTCGCTGGGATCGTCGGGTACGACGACCACCTCACTCACGCCCACGACCACGACGACCACGACGCACACCTCGACGAGCCAGCCGGCGGTGGCCACCACCTGTCGCGTGAGCGACTTCACCCTGGACTGGTTCCAGGGCCAGGGGGCGGCCGGCACGGTCTACAGCACGGTTTCACTTCACTACAACGCGTCTTCGCCATGCGTCATCAACAGCTACCCGCTGGTTACGCTCCAGGACTCGTACGGTTCGGTGCTACCGACCGTGGAGCTGCGCGTACCGGCCGACCGCCACCTCTATTTCCCGGATTCTCGCGCGAACTACGGCCCGAAACCTCTCACCGTGAACTTCGGTCAGGTCCTGCACTTCGGGGTGGCCGCCTCGGATGCCCCGATTGGCACGTCGGCCTGTGAGAACGTCGCGGCCATCAGCGTCCAGTTGCGCCCGGGCGAGACGTCGAGGTCCGTGACCCTTCCCTACGGCCTCACGGCCTGTGGGGGAGGACAGGTGATGGTGAGCGCCGTCTACTAGGCGCCGGGATTCACGAGGTACCGGCCGCGGCTGTCACCCCGGCGGACCACGTCGAGAGCGTCGGGCAGGGCGGCGAGCCCGATTTCGTCGTGCACGAGTTCCTCCCAGGGCACGGAATCGGCCATGGTGGCGAGAGCGTTCCAGACGGCGGTGCGTTCGTTCGAGGGAACCTCGACGGAGTCGATGCCGAGGAGCGAGACGTGGCGGGTGATGAACGGGTAGACGGTCGTGGTCAGTTCGGCGCTGGCCACCAAACCGCTGGCGGCCACGGCCGCGCCGTAACGTAGGGACCTCAAAATGTGGTGCAGGGTCGCCCCACCGACGCAGTCCACCGCTCCGTCCCAGCGCTCGGGGGCGAGGACGCGCTCGGAGTGGTCATCAATGTCACCTCGGCCGATGACCTCGGCCGCCCCCAGGTCCATCAACCACTGACGGTGGGCCTCGCTTCCCGTTGAGGCCACGGCGCGATATCCGCGGCGCGCCAGGAACACCACGGCCATCGATCCCACACCGCCCGTCGAGCCGGTCACGAGCACCTCGCCACCGGGTCCGAGACCGGCGTGTTCAAGGGCGAGAATGCTCTGCATCGCGGTGAACCCGGCGGTGCCGGCAATCATCGCCTGGCGTGTGGTGAGGGGTTCGGGCAGGGTGCTCACGTACCGATTGGGAGCCGCGAGCAGTTCGGCGAATCCGCCGTCGCGTCCAGTTCCCACCGTTCCACCGTGCACGACGACCGGGGTGCCCGGAGCGAACCAGTCGCTGGCGACCACGACGCCGGCGGCATCCACGCCTCCCACGAGTTCGTCGCGACGACGCACCCGGCTCGGTGACGCGGCGACCATGGCGTCCTTGAAATTGATGCCCGAAAACTCCACGCGGACGAGGGTCTCGTCGGAACCCGCGACAGGCTCAGGCACGTCGGCGACCCCCTGGCTAAAAGTCCCATCTCGGTCGGAGAGAACGAAGGCTCGCACCCTCTGAATCTAGGGGTCGAGAGTTAGGCTGACGAAGTGGCGCGCACCGTTTTGCTCGGGAACGACACGTGGTACCGGGCTCCCAAGGGTCGTGGAACACCCATTGTTCTCTTGCACGGGGGGCTCAGCTCGTCGGCGGGGATCTGGCGCTCGGTGGGTAAGCGCCTCTCACGTCGCTTTCCGGTGGCGGCCTTCGATCGCCGGGGCCACGGCCGCAGCGCCGACACGGGAGATGATTTCTCCTACTCGACCATGGCCGATGAGGCGGTGGCGTTTCTCGAGTTTCTGGGCCGCCCCTGCCACCTACTGGGCTACTCCGATGGGGGCATCATTGCCCTGCTCGTGGCGATGCGTCGCCCCGACCTCGTGGGTCGTCTCATTCTGGTGGGGGCCAACTTCGACGTGGACGGCCTGCACCCCCTGCCGCCGATGACAACCACGGGGCCGGAATACGAATCCTGGGCCGCCCGGTACGCGGCGGAGTCACCGTTGGGTTCGGCGGGGGCGCTCAGCGCCTTCGAACGGGGCCGGGAACTCTTTGATCGAGAGCCACACCTCAGCGTGGCCGACATCGCGACGGTGCGGGCCCCGGCCCTCGTCCTCGTGGGGGACGATGACGTGGTGCGTGTCGAACACACCGTCGAGTTGTTCGAGGCACTGCCCGAAGCGCAGTTGGCGGTGATCCCCGGGGCGTCGCACGCGGTGCTCAAAGAGCACACCGATGTCTGCGTGCGCCTGATTCGTCGTTTTCTCAAGATGGAACTACCGCCGGTCACCTATCAGCCGGTGCGTCGACGTCCGGCTCAGCCGTGAACGCACCGGTTCGTCTCACCCACGCGGCGGTCGCGCGGTGGCGGGCGCTGTCGCCTCTGGCCAGTGATGCCGCGCTGTACGGATTGTCGGGCACCTTCGCGCTGGGCTTTGCCCTCACGAGCAACCAGGTGGCCCAGGTGCGCTGGGCGTGGATAGCGCTGCCGACGTACCTCGTGGTGTGTGTGGTGGCCCTCGTGTTGCGGGGGCGTAGCGATTCAGCGATTCGTCGCGGGCGACGGGTGTTGCTGATAGTGACGGCGCTCGGGGCGACGGCTCTGCCACTTGGCCTCGAGGCCCACTGGCGTGGCGCCGGGGCGACGGGCAACGCCCAACCCGAAGTCGGGGTCATCGAACGCAGCGGCTCGGCACTCTCACACGGACAGAGCCCGTACCACTCGTACGTGGATAATGGCCATCTGGTCGACCAGGTGAAAGGCCTACCGGCCTTCGATTCCTTCTTTCCGTATCTCCCGTTGATGGGGGTCTTCGGACTGCCCTCGGCGGAGGACCACCGAAGTCAGGGCCTGACCGACGCCCGCATCTTGATGACACTGTTCACCGTCTTGGTGACCTGTGCGGCGCTGATGCTGATGCGCAGTGGCGACGATGAGCGGCTGCGGGTCGCCCAGTTTCTGCTCGCGTTACCAGTGGGGGCGCTGTTTCTCGCCACGGGCGGGGACGACATGCCGGTACTGGC
>CAWUMA010000030.1:0-7075 GCA_963923835.1 uncultured bacterium | reverse complement strand
CCGGGGTGCCGCCCGCATCGAAAAGTTCGCCGAACCGTTTGAATCGGGGTCGGTCGCCACACGAAAGGCGATGCAGCGGGCGACCGATGTCTACGGCCTGCAGACGCCCGGCCTGACCACCGGATCGGCCGACTTGACCGACAACACGGGCGTTCTGTTGCCCAATGCGGTGCCGCAGGGTTCGACCCATCCCGACGGCCGGCAGATCTACTACGGCGTTCGAGAGTTCGCGATGGGCGCGATTATGGTCGGGCAGGCCCTTCACGGCGGGGTGAGACCGGTGGGTTCGACCTTTTTCGTGTTCTCGGACTACGTACGACCCGCTATTCGCTTGGCGGCGCTGAGTCACGCCAGCGTTTTGTTCGTCTTCACGCACGACTCCATCGGTGTGGGCGAAGACGGCCCGACGCACCAACCCATCGAACACCTCGCGGCGTTGCGGGCCATGCCTCGACTCCACGTCGTGCGTCCGAGCGACGCGAACGAGACTCTCCGGTTCGTGGAGGACTTCCTCAGTCAGTCCCACCCTCCAGCCACCGCTCTGGTGCTCTCGCGCCAGGATGTGCCGGTCCTCACCGGGGACGAGGCCGCCGCGAGCCTCCGAGACGCCCATCGTGGCGGGTACGTCGTCCGTGAGGTGGCCGGGGCGCAAATGTCGTTGATTGCCACGGGCTCGGAGGTCTCGTTGGCTCTGAGCGCGGCCGACATCCTCGCGAGCAACGGCGTCCCGGTGCGAGTCGTTGCCCTGCCGTGCTGGCGTTGCTTCGAGGGGCAGCCGGCCGACTACCGGGCTTCCGTGTTGGCCAAGGGGCGCATCCCCTCCGTGGCGGTGGAGGCGGGCAGCCCCTTTGGTTGGGAGCGCTACGCCGATGAAGTCATTGGAATCGACGATTTTGGTGTGAGTGCGCCTGGTTCACAGGTGTTCGCCCACTTCGGTATCACTGCTGAAAACGTTGCTCGCTTCGTGAGCGAAAGGATTGCCCGGTGACGGTCTTGCGTGATTTCTACGAGCGGCGAGGTCAGTCGCCGTGGATTGACAACATCCGTCGGGACTGGTTGGAAGACGGAACCTTGGCGCGAATGGTCGCCGACGGTGTGCGTGGTGTCACGTCCAATCCGGCCATCTTCGCCAAGGCCTTCGCGTCGACGAGCGCCTACGACAATCTGGTGGCCAAATCGGCGGAGCGAGACCCAGAGCGTATCTTCGAAACCCTGGCGGTCGCAGATGTCCGGGACGCGTGCGACGTTCTGCGCGCCGTGTACGACGAAGCCGACGCGCAACGCAGCGCCGGGCGGCGACGCCACGGAGACGGATACGTCTCGCTCGAAGTGTCACCGCGCCTCGCCCACGATACGGAAGGCACCGTCGAGGCGGCGATACGTTTGGCCCGAGAAGTCGACCGACCGAATGTGATGATCAAGATTCCGGCCACGCGAGAGGGTCTGCCCGCCGTGACCCAGGTCTTGGCGCACGGCATCAACGTGAACGTCACGCTCATTTTCTCGGTTCCACGCTACGCCGAGGTGCTCGAGGCCTGGATTGCCGGAGTTCGCGCCGCCCGTGAAGCGGGGCACGACATCGGTCGTCTGGCATCGGTGGCGTCATTCTTCGTCTCACGAGTCGATTCGGCCATCGACCCCTTGCTTCCCGAGGGTGACCCTCGACGTGGTCACGCGGCGAATGCCCAGGTGGCCGCGGCCTATCAGTGCTACCTCGATTTTGTGCAGCGCCAAGACGTCGCGGACACGCTCGACGCGGGAGCTCAGGTTCAGCGCCCTCTGTGGGCATCCACGTCCGTCAAAAACCCCGACTACTCGGATCTTCTGTACGTTGACCCCTTAACGGCTCCGGAAACCGTCAACACGATGCCCGACAACACGATGGCGGCGACGCTCGATCACGGCGGGCGCACGGACTCTCTCATCGCGGACGCGCACGTTCGCGCCCGGTCCATGGCTCTACTGGACGAACTCCCCGAATCCGTCAATCTCGCAGCTGTCACCGAGAAATTGGAGGTTGACGGAGTGGCCGCGTTTGTGGCGAGCTACGACGAGTTGCTGGCCACCGTCGCCGCCAAGCTCAGTTCCGTCTCGTGACTGACGAAGCGGTCCTCGAGCGGTTGCTCGACGCCGACGCCAGCCTCTTCGTCGGCGACACGGCGCGGCATGCTCTGGGATGGTTGGGCCACCCCGTTCGCTACGGACGAGAACTCGCTCGGTGGGCCGACGTCATCCCTCGTCGCCACCGCCACACGGTGTGGATCGGCATTGGCGGCTCGTCGTCGCCGGCGCGCGCCCTCAGTGACGGAGTGGACAATTGCCCTCTCACCGTGCTTGACACGACCCACCCCGATTCGATCCAAGGGCAACGTTTCGACAACGTGAATGTGGTCGTTGCCTCCAAATCGGGCACGACCTTGGAAATCCAGGTCGTGTTGGCGTGGGCCCTGGGTCACGGACTCGACCCGCGCGATCTCGCGGTGATTACCGACGAGGGCAATTCATTGGGGGAACTTGCCGATTCGCTCGGGGCCGTTCGCATTGACGGCGACCCCAATACCGGGGGGCGATTCTCCGCTCTTTCGCCATTCGGTCTGGTTGCGGCCCTGTACCTGGGTAGAGAGCCCGGGGCCTTACGGGAGGAACTCGAGGCAGCCCTTCCCACACCGGCCTTGGCGTCACGAGCGGCTGACCTGGCATCGAGGGCCCTCGAGTCAGGTGCGATTTCCCTTCCCGGGGATCCGCTTCTCAGCGGTTCGGCATTGTGGCTCGACCAGCTGGTGGCTGAATCGACAGGCAAGGACGGGCGGGGTATTTTCTGCTCCCCTGGCGAACCGCAACGCTTCAACCTGGTCGACATGATGACCTGGGAGTTGGCCACGGCCCTTCTTGCGCGTGGCCTGGACGTCGACCCGTTCAATCAGCCGAACGTGGAGTCATCCAAGCGTGAGGTGATGTCCATTCTGCGCAAGGGCATCGGAGATGACTGGGGTGGCGATCATCTCGCAGAGTGGCCCGATGGTTTGGCCGGGTCGTCCGCGTTGCATCTTCAGGCCTACGCCCCACTCACCTCGTCGGATGCCGTGGCCGGACTTCGACGGTCATTGGAAGGTGCGTCACCGTTCGTCACCGCGAACCTGGGGCCGCGTTTCTTGCACAGCACAGGCCAGTTTCATAAGGGCGGCCCCGCCGGTCAGGTGATGCTCCAGATACGTCAGCGTCCCCAGTGCGCCCCCGAACGAATCCCGGGCCGGGCCTTCAGCATGCACGACGTGCACGCGGCTCAGTTCCTCGGCGATGAACGAGCGCTGCAGTCGGCTGGTCGAACCGTCATGACGGTCACGGTCGACCACATTGAAGAAGTCGCCCATCGGCTCGGAGCCTTCCCGCTACGATGACCGTCGTGAACAGACGGCGCCAGACGCCAACGGACGACGTGTTACTGCAGTCGTCGGCGCGGGAACTCGCCGCAGACGCCGTGAGCAGGGCGCGAAGCCTTTTCGGCCACGTTGTCACCTACTCCCCCAAGGTCTTCATTCCCCTCACGAAGTTGTGTCGTGACCGGTGTGGATACTGCACCTTCGCGACGGCACCCGCACGACTCCCCGAGCCCTACCTGAATCTCGAAGAAGTCATGGCGATTGCCCAGGCGGGGGCACGGGCGGGTTGCACGGAGGCGCTCTTCACCCTGGGCGAACGTCCCGAACTCCGTTACGACGAGGCCGCGAAGTGGCTGGCCGCCCGTGGATACGCATCCACGGTGGACTACGTGGCCACCGCCGCCGAGATGGTCCTGGAGTCGACCGGACTGCTCCCCCACATCAACGCCGGTGCGTTGTTCCATTTTGAGTTGTCGCAACTGCGGCCGGTGAGCGCGTCTCAGGGAATGATGATCGAAACGTTGGCCGAGGTCGAGGCCCACCGGTTGGCCCCCGACAAGGACCCCGTACGCCGACTTGCCACCCTGGAAGAAGCCGGGCGGCTCGCCATACCCTTCACCACCGGTCTTCTCGTGGGTATTGGCGAAACCCGGGCCGACCGACTGACCGCCCTGCGGGCCATCGCGGCCTCGCACGAGCGGCACGGCCACATCCAGGAAGTCATCATCCAGAACTTTCTTCCTAAGGCACGAACCGCCATGGCGACCCACGCCCCCGCGCCTGAAGAAGAGTTTCACTGGACCATCGCGGCCGCGCGACTGGTTCTTCCCGACGAGATCCATCTTCAGGCCCCGCCAAATCTCAGCGACGAACCGGCTCGCCTTCTTGATTTCGGCATCGACGATTTCGGTGGAATCTCCCCGGTGACGGCCGATCACGTGAATCCGGAACGGGCGTGGCCCGCCGTGGAAACTCTCGCGTGGGAGGCGGCGTCACGCGGGGTGTCGCTCGTTCCGCGTTTGACGATCTACCCGGAGTGGGCGCAACGTGCGGAGACTTTTCTGGACAAAGCGCTTCGACCCACGGTTCTCGCTCAGAGCGATTCCACCCACCGGGCCCGCGGAGACGTCTGGTACTCGGGTGCTGACGCCCCGGTGCCCTCGCTCATCACCACCGGCGTCACCACGTCGGTGGTGAAGGAAATTCTCGACCGGTTCGAACCGGGGAACGATTTCTCGGATGACGAGTTGGTGGCCCTGTTCGAAGCTCGAGACGGTGACGTACAGGCAATCGCCGAAGTGGCTGATGCGGTCCGCGCGAACTTAGTCGGAGACCCCGTCACGTTCGTCATCAATCGAAATATCAACTACACCAATGTCTGCACGTTCAAGTGTCGGTTCTGCGCTTTCTCGAAGGGGCCACTGTCACTCAACCTGAGGGGGGATCCCTACCTTCTCTCCCTCGATGAGATCGCCAATCGCGTTCGTGAAGCCGAAGCCCGCGGCGCTACCGAGGTCTGCCTTCAAGGCGGTATTCATCCGAATTTCGACGGCGAGTATTACGTCGACGTCCTGGAAGCGGTGCGGGCGGGCTCGCCCACAATCCACATCCATGCGTTCAGCGCCCTGGAGGTCTTCGAAGGAGCGCGTCGTAGTAATTCCGACCTGCCCGATTACCTCACACGATTGCGTAAGGCGGGTCTGAAGACGCTGCCGGGGACGGCGGCCGAGATTCTCGATGATGATGTTCGCGCCATCCTCTGCCCCGACAAGATTTCGACGCAACAGTGGCTCGACGTCCATGAAGCCGCCCATTCGGTGGGCCTCCGATCGAATGTCACCATCATGTTCGGGGCCGTGGAGGGCTCTCGGAGCTGGGCCCGGCACCTGCAAGTGACGAAGGAACTGCAGCGCCGAACCGGTGGTTTCACCGAGTTCGTGCCACTCCCTTTTGTCCACATGGCCACGCCCCTGTTTCTCAAGGGACGCGCTCGAAAGGGCCCCACATTCCGTGAAACGCTTCTGATGCACGCCGTGGGTCGTCTGCATTACGCCGGAACCATCAACAACATTCAGGCCTCGTGGGTGAAGTTGGGTGACGAAGGCGTGCGGGCCCTTTTGCGTTCCGGCGCAAACGACCTGGGCGGAACCCTGATGGACGAGAACATCAGTCGTGCGGCGGGTGCCGTGCACGGCCAGGAGATGAACGCCGAGACGCTGGCGGCCATCGTGGAGCCGCTGGGGCGCCCTCTGGTGCAGCGATCCACCCTGTACGACGTCCTCGTATGAACGACCTCATTGCCGCCCTGTTGGAGGCCATTAACGAGCGAACGCCCCAGTCCCTGGAGCGCCTGACGCTCCTGCGGTCCTTGCTGACGCGGGTGGTCGAGCTGGGGGAATTCGAGGCTGACACGAGCGAGCTCACGGTGGCGGCGACGGCGCTCGACGAGCTGCTTGACGCCTCCAACATGTTCCACGCGTTCCGTGACCGTCAAAAGCTCGCCGTGTTCGGATCGGCTCGCACTCCCCCGGAGAGCCCGCTCTACGCCCTGGCCGAGTCGCTGAGCAAGGAGATGGCCGGACGGGGCTGGATGGTCATTTCGGGGGCCGGTGGAGGCATCATGGAGGCCGCTGCGAAAGGGGCCGGCCGTGAGTTCAGCCTGGGCGTGAACATCGACCTCCCCTTTGAGCAGTTCCCCAACCCGTACATCGACGCTTCGACCAAGTTGGTCGAAATGAAGTACTTCTTCACCCGAAAGGCGGCCCTCACGAGGCCGTCAAATGCTTTCGTCGTGCTTCCGGGTGGCTTTGGCACTTTGGACGAGGCCTTCGAGATCCTGACGCTTCTTCATACGGGTAAGGCCGAACCGGCACCGATGATTCTTCTGGATTCGCCGGAGGGTCGCTTCTGGTCCACGTGGCGCGAGTTCGTGGAAAAGGAAATTGTCGACTCTGAGTACATCAAGGTGGGCGACCTCGATCTCGTCTCCTTTGCCACCTCGGTGGACGAAGCCGTGGCGGAAATCGAGGGCTTCTACGCGAACTACCAAGACTGCACTATCGCCGAAGGAGTGGCCGCACTACGGCTGAAGAAGGGTCCCGACGCGGACCAAATGAAGGATCTGGCGCAACTTCTACCGGAGTTCGCCGCCGACGGGGGCTTCTCGTGGTCGCCACCGTATCTTCGATTTGGATTCAACGGCCGCAACTACGTTGCTCTTCGCCGAGCTATCAACGCGGCGAACTCGTGGGCTTAGTCGTCGTCCGCCCCTCGGAGCAGCATCTCAGCCTTTCGGAGTGACCGCCTAACTTTGGATAGGCGCTTTTCCAACATTGCCGCAGCGGGTGCGTCCTCATTCCTCATCTGGGCCCGCACGGCATCGAAGATGGCGTCACTCACACGCTGCTCGAGGTTCGCAACCTCATCGGCGAGCGCGTCAAAGTTGTCCACGAACTAGTCCACAACCTCGACGTTGAGTTCTCCGTCGGCATAGGCCTTCCGCAGCACCTTCTTGTCGAACTTTCCGACACTCGTCTTCGGTATGGACTCGACGAAGGTCCAGCGCTCGGGGAGCCACCACTTGGCGACACGATCGGCGAGGAATGCCTTGAGTTCCGCTGCGCTGGCGGACATGTCAGGGCGGAGAACCACCGCGCACAACGGTCGCTCCTGCCACTTGTCATCGGGAACCGCGA
>CAWUMA010000029.1:0-7303 GCA_963923835.1 uncultured bacterium | reverse complement strand
GAGCGCACGTTGGCGAGCAAGATCACGGCCGACGCGAGTGACAAGAAGAAAAGAATCGTCAGGGCCGGCATGCGCGCGTGGACGTCGGTGTAACCGGCACCCTGGACGTAGCCGTTGGTCGAGTTGACCAGTTCCCACTTGCCCGTGACGTACCCGGCGGCCTTGACGAGGGCGATCGAGGCGCCGAGCACCGA
The DNA here is from genome assembly GCA_963923835.1 of uncultured bacterium. GTDB lineage: Bacteria > Actinomycetota > Acidimicrobiia > Acidimicrobiales > RAAP-2 > RAAP-2. The sequence continues at coordinate 7,109 of CAWUMA010000029.1, read as the reverse complement.
GAGGTGGGCCTTCACCCGGGGCGCGACCCGGGGACGGGTGCGGCCCATGGCGATGCCGCCGTTCAGGTAGTGGAAGACGGTCGTGAGAACCAGCACCGCGAGCAGCACGCCGAGCACCCAGTTCAGGGTGAAGCGCACGAAGGGCAGGGTGAAGACGTAGAAGGCCACGTCCTTGTGGAAGAGCGGGTCGACCCGGTGGAACTCCACGCGGTGCGTGAAGAGCTCCCAGTTCTGCCACTGGGTCATAGCGTTCAACCCGGCGAGCAACCCACCAACGGCAGCCAGCAGCGCGTAGGCGCGGCCGGCGTAGGGGCGCACCACGTTCTGGAAACGGCGCACGACGTCGTCGGCCTCGAGGGCCACGCCACGGGCGCCGAAGCGATCAGTCAGAAGAAGGTTGCCCCACGCGAGAGCGAAGAAGACGGCCCCGAAGGTGACCAGCAGGCCGACCTTCACCCCGAGCAGGGTGCCGAACACCCGGCCAAAACCGAGAGCCGAGAACCACCGCAGGTCGGTCCAGAACACGGCCAGGTTCCGCAGGACCAGCAAAAGGACGAGTAGGGCGGCCGCGATGCCCAGCGCCCAACCGCGGCGCGGTGAGGAGGTGAGGCGGCGGGGCGGGGTCAGGTCCGAGGGGCTACGCACCTAGTTGAGCCTAGGGTTCGCTAGGCGGGCACGACGGCGCAGGCGCAGCCGGCGTGCAGGGGCGGACAGACCCGTCCGCTGGGGAACAAAGTCCCGGCCGCACGCTCGGGTGAGCGGGCGTCGAGGGCGCAGGCGTCACAGGGCGCGTCGGTTGGAGCCACCAGGAACTTCACCGAGCCCGCATTGCAAGCCGCCAACACACCGAGGTGGAAGGCCTCACGGGCCGAATCGGTGCACAGGCGTTCCACCCGGGCCCCGCGCCATTCGCGGTAGGCGTCGTTCGCCCGCTCTGAAGGGGTGCCCGCCGAATCGTCGAGGATGCGCTTACGTATCGCCAGCACGATGGTGACCGCGAAGGTGGCCGCCACGTCGGCGAGCTGGGACTCAGAAGCGGTGCCGGTGCCGGTCGCCGACTCCCGGTGGGCGAACTGCGTCCCGGCGGCGGCGGCCGCGCGCAGACCCTCGAGCACGGCCTCGGCGAAACGCTCACGTTGGTGGCGCTCGTCACCGAGCTCGGTGGTGATCATGCCGCGCACGTCACGAAGACCCTCGAGCACGGCGTTCTGGTCGTCCTGGAGCGCACGCTTCACCCTCTTGATGGTGAGAGCCAACGCCTCGTCGAGCGCGTCGTCACGACGGCTGAACACTTCGGCGTCGGGGGCGTTGGTCGCGGCCGGCGCGGCACTGCGGCGCGGCGCGGCCGGCTGAGCGCCACGTTCTTCGAGGGTGGCCTTGCGCAGGCGGGCGAAGATGTCGTTCACAACGTCGGTCGCGGTCGGGTCGTCCTCGAGCAACGTCACAGTGCTCGAGTCGACGGTCGGCTTGGGCTTCTTCGGCCTGGGCTTGGCCTCACCGGCCGGACGCGGCCCGGGCAGGTTGACCTCGGGCTGCGAGACCGTGTGGTCTGGCACCGCGCGCAATGGCGTGCCCGCGAGGAGTTCCTCTTCGCTCGGCTCGCGTTCTTCCACGCGACCCTTCAGGATTTCGAGGGCGGCGGCCTTGGCCTGTTCGTCGGAACTGATGATCCCGGCGAGGACTTCGTCAACCTCGCCACGCACTCCGCTCACGGCCCGCACCAGCACGTCACGTGCGGCGCGCAGTTGATCGATCTGCAGGTGCAACGCCTTGCGCTTGACGGCGAGGTCGTTCAGCACGGAACGTCGGGCCTCGTGCGACTGCTCAACGATGGCCCGACCTTTTTCGCGGGCGTTGTCGATGAGGGCGTCGGCGTTCTTCTTGGCCGACTCGATCAGACGCTCGGCGCCGTCACGGGCGTCGCGCTCAAGTTGGGCGGCGGCCTCTTCAGCTTCGCTCACCAGAGCAGTGGCGCGCTCCTGCGCTTCGATCAGGTGCTGAGCACTCCTCGCCTGCGATTCGGCGAAGAGACGTTCGGCGCGGGTCTGCACCTCGGCGGTGACGGCGGCGGCCTCTTCGTGGGCCGCGCGCAAGATGGCGGCGCTTTGTTCACCCAGGGCGGCCGAGAGGCGCGACTCATCAAGGGGCGCGGGCTCGGCGGCGCGGCGTTCGGCCGACGCGAGGCGGTCGGTGAGTTCGGTGATGCGGGCTTCGAGTCGGCCCATTTCGCGGGCCACGGCCTCGAGATGTCCCCGCACCTCGTCGGGGTCGACGCCACCACGGCGCACGGTCGTGAAATTGACCCGGGCGACATCGGCCGCGGTCGGTCTGGTGAGATTTCGGCGCCCGTCCATCCCCGCCAGCCTACGGCTTTCCCTGCGACGAACGAGTTACCGCGGCGCGGTGAGGGGTACGGGGCGGTCTCCCCCGTGAGCGCGCAGGTCGGCGAGGACCTGCGCCAAGGTCTTTACTCCCACGACCCGCAGCGACGCGGGGGCGTTGGCCCGTGCCTCTTTGACCTGGGAAGCCGGTACGTAGAAGACGGTGGCACCGCTCGCGGCCACGGCCGGCGTCTTTTCGGCCAGACCACCGATCTCACCCACGTTCCCGTTCTCGTCCATCGTGCCGGTGGCGGCAATCTTCAACCCCCCGGTCAACGAGCCCTTGGTCAAACGGTCGAGAGCCGTCAACGTCATGGCCAGTCCCGAGCTCGGCCCACCGACCTGGTCGGTCTTCACCGAGATCGTCACCGGCATCGTGTACGAGTAGACGTCCTGGAGCGACAGTCCCACCCACGAACGGTCGGCCTTGGTGAGCCCGGGACAACCCGACGAACCGGAGTGGCGGGGCCGGGCGGCGGTGCGCACGGTCACGTCGGCACTGCGGGGCCAGGTCACGGCACCGGCGTGGCTGTAGTGGGCCTTCTCGACGTGGAACGTGAGTGTCGACCCCACCGGGGCCTTCGCCACGGTCGTGATGAGTTGGCAGGTGGTGGTGACGCGCGCACCATTGACCGAGGTCACGACGTCGCCCACACCGAGATGGGCGCGGCGCGCCGGCGAGGGCACGACCACCGAGTAGATCTCGACACCCCGGGGATGACGGGGCACGGTCCAACCGATCTCGCGCAGGGCGGCCACGGCGGCCTGCTGCTTGGAGATATCCATGTCGAGATAGCCCTGATCGTCGAGTTCACTCACGGGCACGCCGGGATCGACCATCCACGAGGCCGGCATGAATTCGACGTGCGAGCGCAGATGCATGGTCAGCCACTCCCACGCCGTGAGTTGCTGGACCCAGACGTCAACCATCGAGATGGAGTTGTTGGGCTTGTCCTGGGCGGCCCCGGTGATGGTCATCGACCGCGACAGCGGCGTGGCGCTGCCCGGGGTCAGCGCGTACCACTGGAGAGTGATCGACTGCAGAACGGCCACCACGACCAACAACAGGGCCGTCACGGCCAGGGGACCGAGGTAACGGTGCCGGCGGCGCCGGCGTGGTGAGATATCCAGGTGAGTACTGATGACCCAACGCTACTGCCGGGGTCTGTCGTCGCCCTCGTCGAAGCCGGTTTCGGAGTGGGCGACAACCCCGCGGCGGTGCTCCTCGCCGGTCTCGACGAGCCGGTCGCTCACACCCGCATCCTCGCCGTGCGCGGACTGCGGCGCCAGGGTCTGCTCACCCCCGACCTGTGGCGCCGCGCCCTCCACGACGCCGACCCCGACGTGCGTCGCGAAACACTCGTGGAGTTGGCCGCCTCCGCACCCGAGCCCTCGCTCACCGCGGACGTCCTACGCACCCTCGATGACGACGACCCCCTCGTCGTGGACGCGGCTCTCTTCGTCGTGAACGAACACGAGATGCACGAGGGCCTCACCCGGTGCTGCGAACTCGCGAGTCAGCACGAGGACGCGCGCGTGCGTGAGGGGGCCGTGGCCACGTTGGGGGCACTGGGTGATGAGGCCGGACTGGCCACCATCCTCGCGGCCTTCGATGACAAGCCCCCGGTGCGACGTAGAGCCGTCGTGGCCCTGGCCAACTTCGAGGGTCCCGAGGTCGACGCCGCGTTGGCCCGGGCCCGCGAGGACCGGGACTGGCAGGTGCGCGCCGCCGCCGAGGCGCTCAGCGAGTAGCGCGACGCGTCAACGCGCGCAGGGCGATCGTTTCGCCCAGGCAGGCCTCGAGGCCGGCGATCACCACGCGGTCGGGTTCGGGGGCCACGGTGCACACCACGCCGGTCGCTTCGGTGAGCAACTGGTCGAAGCCCGACAACTGCGCGGCTCCACCCACGAGCGTGATACCCCGTTTGGCGATGTCGTGGGACAGATCTGGCGGGGTCGAACCCAGGCACTCCTGGAACATCGTCACGATGCTGGCCACCACGTCGCGCGTGGCGCCATCGACGAGGTCGGACTCCACGGTCACCGTGGTGGGACGGCCCCGGTTGGTGGTGCGGCCGCGCACCTCGTGACTGGCACTGCGCCGTGAGGCGCGGGCCTGACCCAACGTGAACTTGCACCACTCGAGGGTGGCCGGTGGCACCACGACGCCGTGGGTCAGGCGCAACGCCGTGGCCAGGGCCGTGTCGATGTCGGCTCCCCCGACCCGGCGCGCCGCGCCGGTCACGATGCCCCCGAGCGAGAGCACCGCCAGTTCACTCGCTCCCGCGCCCAACACGGCGACGGCCGATCCGACCGGCTCTTCGAGCGGGAGGCCCAGGCCCACGGCGGCCGCGATGGGGGCCTCGATCAAACTCACGTCGCGCGCGCCCGCCTGCACGGCCGCCTGGGTGATGGCCCGGCGTTCGATTGCCGTGGCCAGCGTGGGCACGGCCACCACCACGCGGGCCCGCGACAGACCGCCGAGGCCGGCCCGGGCGAAGAGGCCGTGAATGAGGCGGGCCGTCACGTCGAAGTCGACGGTCGTCCCCTGGGACAAAGGTCGGTACGCGACCACGTGACGCGGGGTGGTGGCGATGACGTCCAACGCGCCGTATCCGATCTCCACCACCGAACCCGAACGGGTGTCGATGGCGGCAATCGTGGGTTCATCCAGGACGAGTCCGCGCGTCGACGTCGCCAACCGTGTCTGAGCCGTGCCCAGGTCCAGCGCGACGTCGAGAGCCATGGAGCGATGTTAGGGCGACCCCCTCACCGCGTAGGGGGTCGGTAGCCTGACGCGGTGAGCCGTAAGCGCAACTCGTCGCGCCCGGCGCCCGGTTCGAGAGGTTGGATTCACCCCAGCGAACTCGGCCGCGTCGACGCCGCGTGGGGACCGTCGGTTCGTCGCGTGCGGCCCGTTCTCTCGCTCACGCTCGTGGCCGTTCTGGCCGGCGGGGCGTTGCTATTCGCGAACCGCTCGCCCGCGCCGCACGCAGAACCGGTGACGGCCCACCGAGTTACCACCCTCGACGGCCTGCCGCCGACGTGGCGCACGGCGGCCGCCGACGCCGTCGTGTTGTCGGGGGCCCGAGGTCACTCACCCGGCGTCGTGGTGACCCCATCACTCGTGGTGAGTTACCGGCGCGGCGGTGACGTGGTGAGCGTGCGCGGACTCGGCGAGGTGCGCGACTCGGCCGTGTACGTCGGGCGCGACCCCGCGACGGGTCTGCGGGTCTGGCGTCTCGCCCACGAACTACCCGTGGCCGAGGTCGCCCCCCTCCCCTACGACACCACCGTCACCGCCCTCGTGGCGCAGTGGCACCAAGCGCGTGTGAACGACGTGTGGGGCACCACCGCGATGGGTGACCCCGATATGACCGTTCGAGGTCCCTTGCGCGTGTTGACCGACGTTTCCCAGCCAGGTCTTCACGCACCCGACGGCACCGTGTCGTTCGACCATCGGGGACGGGTCCGCGCGATGCTGGCCGGGGGCCGGTGGTGGCCGATGGGCACCGTCGCACAAATCGCTCGCGTGGTGGCGACCAATGGTTCGTGCCGCGTGCGATGGCTCGACGGGGTCCGCGACGCCCCCGGTGGCGGGGTGCTCGTCACCCGTTCGGGCAACGAGGCGGTGAGAGAGGGAGACATCATCACCCGCTTCAACGGCCAGGCGGTGGAGTCGTGGGCCCAGCTGCGCTCGACGCTGTACCTCACCACGCGAGGCTCACTTGCCACGTGGGTGAGCGACCGATCCGGTCAATTTCGGGCCGACCATGCGCGACTGTCCTGCTCGCCGTAAGTTGCAGAGGTGAGCGACGCGGGCGATCTCGGTGACATGGGTCGAATGTTCAACGACCTTCTCGGCCTCCTCGGACAGCAGGGACCAGACTCGTGGTTCCACACGGCCCAGCAACTCGCCGTCACGGTAGCCCGCGGCGACGATGGTGACCCCAATCCACCAGTTGCCGAACGCCAGCGTCTCGAAACGTTCGCGCCACTCGTCGACCGTCACGTGGCCGCGCTCTTGGGTGTGGGCACGGCCGGTCCGCTCGAGGCCGCGACACGCACCGCGCTCACTCTCGCCGCGCTCGACCAGTGGCGCCCCCTGCTCGGTCCGCGCGCCGCAGTAACGCCCGACGTGGCCGGCGCACTGGGCGAGGATGTGCCCCCGGTGGTCTCCCAGATGATGGGCGTGCTCGGACCGCTCTTCCTCGGATTTCAAACCGGGTCGGTGGCCGGACACTTCTCCGAGCGCGCCTGGTCCCTCGCGGCGCTCTCACTGCCACGCGAACACAGCCGGCGCCTCGTGGTGGTCTCCAATATCGCCACCTTCGCAGCCGAGTGGTCGCTCGACGTCGACGCCACCACGGTCTTCGCACTGGCCCGCGAGACCATGTCCTCACTGGTGCTCAGTCAGCCCGGACTCGGCGACGCCCTGCGCGCGTTGTTGCTCGACACCGTGGCCGAGTCGGCCGCGGCCCAGAACGATCTGTTAGGCCGGTTGCGCGAGATGGGTGATCCTTCCGCGCTGATGGGTGAACCCGAACGTCTGCTGGACGGACTCACCCCACCCGACGACAGCCCGGCCGTTGTCGCCTTGAACGCCGCCACGGCCGCCCTCAGCGCCTACATCGATGACGCCGCCCAACAGGTGACCGAGGCGATCATCGGACCGCAACCGGCGCTGCGCGAGGCCTACCGACGCTTCCGGCGCAGCGACGCGCGGGG
>CAWUMA010000028.1:0-7382 GCA_963923835.1 uncultured bacterium | reverse complement strand
CGGGAAGAGACTATTTCACACCCATCGCTTCTGGCTCATCGGCCGGGTGGTGGGCTTCGTTGGGCAAGAAGCCCACGACGGCCAACGCGCTCATTCCCGCCACCACGGCGGCGACGGAACAACCGTGGCGAAAACTGGCCATGAAGGCCGAGGTGACGTGGGGGGCCAACGCGCCTCCCACCGCTGCGGGCAGGTGCCCCACCGTTGCCAGGGCGGCGGCCATGGAGCCCTGGGCCGCTGTCAACTGCTCGGCCGTCAAGCCCGAACCGACCAGCGGGGCGAAAATGTCGTGAATCCGGGGGGTGAAGGTCGAGGCGAAGACGGAGCCCACGATGGCCACACCCAGAGTGGAGCCGACTTCGCGGGTCGTCTCGTTCACCGACGCGCCGGCTCCGACCTGGTTCGCCGGCAGCGCCGACATGGTGACGGCGGTGGAGGGAGCGGTGATGAGCGAGAATCCCACTGACATGAGAACCATCGAACCGACGACCGGACCGAAGTAGGCCGACGTGGGTGATTGTTGACCGATCCACCAGATGGCCGAGCCCATCACCACGAGCCCGACGGGCACCACACGACGCGGGCCCCACTTGGTCGCGGCCCACGCGCCAAGGGGCGTCGTAATAGCCGTCGTGATGGCGAAGGGCAGAGTGCGCACACCGGCCGACAGTGCCGAGTAACCACGCACCAACTGGAAGTACTGGGTCACCATGAAGATGAATCCGGTGAGAAGAAAGGTCACGGTGAGAAGTGACCACGTGCCGGCGCTGAACGCTCCGCTCCGAAATACCCGCACGTCCAGCATGGGCTCGGCCTGCGCCAATTCGGTGCGCACGAACGCGGCGCCGAGCACGAGCGTCGCGCCGAAGAGGGCCAGCACCGTGGCGCTCGCCCACCCCCACGATGGGCCCTGGATGATGGCCAAAGTCAGTGTGGTCACCGCGCCCGAACCCAGTATCAACCCGAGGAAGTCAAAGCGACCCTTGGCGGGGCTGGTGGAGTTGGGCACGATGAGCCACACGGCCGCCACCGCGAGTGCCACGGTGGGTACGTTGACGAGAAACACCGAGCCGTACCAGAAGTGCGTGATGAGTTCTCCCCCGGCGATGGGACCGAGCGCCACGCCGATACCGGCCACGCCTCCCCACACTCCGAAGGCGATGGCCCGCTCCCGGGCGTTGGTGAAGACCACCGTGACGATGGACAACGTGGCCGGGAAGATGAAGGCTGCGGCCGCACCCATAAGGGCACGAGCGGCGATCAGCGAGCCGGTGGACGTGGAGAATGACGCGTACGCCGAGAAGGCGGCGAAGGCGACGAGGGCGATGAGCATCACGCGCTGGCGGCCCAGGCGATCGGCGGCCCCTCCCCCCGCGAACATGAGTGCGGCGAAGGGCAGGGCGTATCCGTCGACAATCCATTGCAGACCCGCGTTGGAGGAATGGAGGTCGCGGGCGAATGTCGGCAGGGCGACGTTGACGATGGTGTTGTCGATCACCACCATCAGAAGGCACAGACATAACGCGGCGAGAATCCACCATTGATTGAAACGACGCATCCGACCTCCTGTAGAACACTGTCCTATAACTTGTAGCACACTGTACTATAGAGACATGGTTCGTCGTCGCACCGCCTCCGACCACGCCGCGAGCGCCATTCTCACGGCAGCCTCGCAGATGGTTCACGCCGGCGAGATTGCCCAGATGAGTATCCGCACGCTGGCTCAGCGTGCGGCCGTGGCCCCGATGACGATTTACAACCACTTTGACGGCATCGGCGGTGTGTTCGAGGCGCTGTGGTGCGACGGATTTGAACGACTCGCCGCGGCCATTCGTGTGCCTCCGAACGAGCCGTGGGCCGACCTCCGCGATGCGGGAATCGCCTACCGGCGGTTCGCCCATGACAACGTTGGCCACTACCGACTGATGTTCCTAGAAGTCGCGGCCTTTGAACCGTCGGAGCGCGCGGCGATCGCGGCCGCGGACGCCTTCGGTTCGCTCGTGGAACTCGTGGAGCGGCTCGGAGATTTACGGCCGGGGCTGGGGACCAGCACCGACGTGGCTCAGATGATCTGGTCTGTAGTCCACGGATTCGTCGCCCTCGAGATTCTGGGTAGGAATTTCGCCACCGATGGTGACGCCGCCTTCGAGCAGCTCTTACTCACGGCTCAACGCGGGCTTCAATAACAACATCTGCGACATCGGGCCCTAGCCATCGTGAGGCCGGGAACGTACCTTCATCGTGGAGGTGTTGGTATGGCACGAAATCGATTGGCCCGCTGGGCTCGTCGTGTGAAGAAGGGCCGCGAGCAGCACGATTTCAAGGCCGACAAACACGCGGGGCATCGCGAGAATCGCTATTGGACCAGGTTCCGATAAGCACGGGCGTAGGGTGGCGCCATGGAACTTCGCGAAGCGCTTCGCACGACCGGTGCAATACGTGAGTTCACCGACCGACCCGTTTCTAACGAGACGATCGCCGCAGTCTTGGACGACGCCCGCTTCGCGCCATCAGGAGGAAACCGTCAGGCGTGGCACGTCATCGTCGTGCGCGACCCTGACGTGCGACGCCGCGTGGCTGATGTGTACCTGGATCATTGGCACGACTACGTAGCCCACCTTCTGGCTGGGCTCATCCCTTTCTCACCGACCGCGACTGAGGCCGACCGCGCACTGGCCGCGAATAAGCGAGCTGACGCCGAGGCGTTATCGCGCGCCGATGGATTCGCCGAGAATCTGGCCACGGTTCCCGCCATGCTGGTGGTCTGCGCCCACCTAGATGTTCTCGTCGCCACCGACCGAGACGTGAATCGGTTCCCACTCGCGAGCGGTGCGTCGCTCTATCCCTTCGTGTGGAACATCCTGCTCGCCGCGCGAGAACACGACCTCGGGGGCGTTCTCACCACAATGGCCCTCCGGGGTGAGCCCGAACTTCGCGACACTCTCGGACTCCCCCACGGCTGGGTGATGGCTGCGGTCGTGGCCTTGGGATACCCGACTCAGCGGGCGACGAAATTGCGTCGTCGTGAGGTGACCGAGTTCACCACCCTTGACACCTTCGACGGCCCCGCCTTCAGCTAAGAGCTGACACGTCAGTAGTGAATTCCGTCACCTTGTCATCATGATTTCGTGTTGAGCGCCATCACCAGCACCACGGCGCTTGCGGTAATCGCCCCGTCACTGTCCATCCTGCAGTGCCTGGCTCAAGTCGCGCGAATACGACGAGTCGGGGCGCAGGGGGTGGCTCTGGCGACGTGGATTGTGTCGGTATTCGGCGCCGAGGTGTGGTTCGGCTACGGGGTGATATTCCGGGTTCCGGCAGAGCTCGCCACCAATCTGCCCTATTGGATCTTGGCGACGTGGGTCACGGTGGCCGCATCTCGGAGCCAGAAGAGGGTCAGGGCAGCCGCCTCGGGCTACCTCCTCGCAACGGCCCTCGCGGTGGGCGCAACGCTGCTGGGATTAACACATCCGGGTCGAACCATTCTCGCGACCGTGGCCGATGTGACCGCCATCGTCAGTTACTTGCCGCAACTTCGCGCCACCCTCCGCTCCGATGACCTCGCGGGGGTCTCACTTCTCAGTTGGGTGGCGGCGTTGATCACCAGTGTGGCCTGGGCGGCATACGGGATTCTCATACACCAGCCCGCCGTTGCGCTGCCGACTCTCATCATGGCTCCGTCGGCGCTCACCATCGTGGCCATGGTGACCAGGGACCGACGTCGGAATCCCGCGCCGATCGTCGCCGTCGCCCCAGCGACGGAATAACGAGAACACAAACTGTTCGACGAGGGGGATTCTCGGGAACCCCGAGGGGGACTACATGGAGCGGACGACCGGGCTCGAACCGGCGACCCCGACCTTGGCAAGGTCGTGCTCTACCAACTGAGCTACGTCCGCAGGGTCTTCTCAGTGTAGCCGAACTCGCACTCTCGCGGACAGGGCTAACGGCCGCTACTGCCAAATCCCCCGTCACCCCGCGTTGAGGGGGGCAATTCATCCACGACGACGGCGACATGGCCGCCGACCGGAAGCAAGACGAGTTGAGCGATGCGGTCACCCTTCTTAACCTGGTAATCCTCGCTCGGATCAAGATTGACGAGAGCCACCTTGACCTCGCCGCGGTATCCGCTGTCGATGAGGCCGGGGGCGTTGGCACAGGTGACGCCGTGCCGAGCGGCCAGGCCGCTACGAGGAAGAACGAATCCACCGAAACCGTCGGGCACAGCAATGGCGATGCCGGTGCCCACGAGCGCGCGGCCACCACCGGCGGCGAGCAGAACATCCTCCATCGCGACCAAGTCGCACCCGGCGTCACCCGGATGGGCGTATTCGGGGAGAACCGCGTCGGGATGAAGTCGCGTCACCAGCAATTCCACGCCGTCACGCTACCCGTGTCGGTGGCCCTCACTAAGGTTCCTACGTGCTCGTGTGGCTAGACCTTGAGATGACCGGACTGGAACCAGACCGCCACGTCATCGTGGAAATTGCGACCATCGTGACCGACGACAATCTCACTATCGTCGCGGAAGGTCCGGACCTCGTTATCCACGCCTCACCCGAGGAGCTGGCAGAGATGGGCGATTTCGTCACGGCCATGCACACCAAGTCGGGCCTATTGCCGGCAATTTCCGATTCCACCATCTCGGTGCGCGAGGCCGAAAGGGCCACTTTGGAGTTCCTCCGCGCTCAGGGCATCGAGGCGGGAGCCGTTCCGCTGGCGGGTAACTCCATCGGCACCGACCGGCGCTTCCTCGTTCGATACATGCCCGAACTCGAAAACTTCTTGCACTACCGCGTGGTGGATGTGTCGACGGTCAAAGAACTCGTCAAGCGTTGGTACCCCGACGTCACCGCCGCGCGCGCCGACAAAGACTCGACGCACCGGGCCCTCGACGACATTCGTGAATCGATCGCCGAACTCGCGTTCTACCGCGCCAACGTGTTCCAGGCTCAGCCCTCCGCAGGGTAGCCTCGGCTCCCATGGGAGACACCGTTATTTCCGTTGCTGAGGCCAACGCCCAGATGACCGCCCCCGGTCAACCGTTCGAGATGGTGGAGGCCGAGGTTTTCGGCATGACTATGCGGGTCTGGAAGAACGCCCCCGCCACGATGCGCAGCCTGTTGGACCTGTCGCTGAATTTCGGAACTAACGATTTCCTCGTGTATGAAGACGAGCGCATCACCTTCGACCGCCACTACCGGATGGCCTCCACGCTGGCGCACCGCCTCATGGAGCGGGGGCTCACCAAAGGCGACCGAGTCGTTATCGCCGCGCGAAACCTCCCCCGTTGGGTCGTTTCATTCTGGGGCACCGTGGTAACCGGGGCGATCAGCGTGCCACTCAACGCCTGGTGGACCGCCGAGGAACTCGAGTACGGCTTTACCGACTCGGGGGCCCGCGTGGCCTTCGTCGACGAGGAGCGACTCGAGCGCGTGCGCCCCTTGCTAGACGACCTGCCATCGCTCGAACACCTCATCGTGATTTCCACCGACTTCAAGCGCCCCGCCGCCCTGGGTGAGCCCCACAGCCGGGTTCGCATTTGGGATTTCGACGATTTTCTCGGCGACGTCGCCGACGACGCGACTCCCCCGGCCGTGGACATCGACCCCGATGACGACGCGACCATGTTCTACACATCGGGCACCACCGGACGTCCCAAGGGTGCGGTGGGCACTCACCGCAACGCGAACACCAACCTGATGAACCTCTTCTTCACCGGCGCGCGCAACACCCTCCGCTACGGTGCACCAACCCCGCCGCCCGGCGCCGAGGACGCCCCCGCACCGCGGGGCTCGTCGCTGCTCAGCGTTCCGCTCTTCCACGCCACCGGCTGCCTGGCCACCATGACGGTGAACACCGCCGCGGGTGGAAAGATCGTCATGATGCACCGCTTCGATGCGGGCAAGGCCCTTCAGGTCATCCAGGACGAGAAGATTCAAAGCATCGGAGGCGTGCCCACCATTGCGATGCAGATTCTCGACCACCCCGACTTCCACAAGTACGACCTTTCATCAATTCGCACCGTGGCCTACGGTGGAGCTCCGGCGCCGCCCGAACTCGTGCGACGTATCAAAGAGAGTTTCCCGGTCGCGGCTCCCTCGAACGGTTACGGCATGACCGAGACATCGGCCGGGGTGTGCGTCAACAACGGACCGGACTACGTCGCTCGACCCGAGTCGTGCGGCACCATCATCCCGGTGTGCGACGCCGCGATTGTTCCCGAGGATTTCGATGGCGACGAGCCGACACTGGAGATGATGCACGGACCAACCGGCACCGGCGAGCTCTGGGTCCGCGGGCCAAGTGTGGTGCGCGGCTACTGGCACAAGCCCGAGGCCACCGAGGCCACGTTCACCAAGGGGTGGGTGCACACCGGCGACCTTGCCCGCATGGACGAGGAGGGCTACATCTACATCGTCGACCGCGCGAAGGACATGATTATCCGCGGCGGTGAGAACGTGTACTCCGTCATCGTCGAGGCCGCGATCTTCAAGCACCCGGCGGTGGCGGACTGCGCGGTGATCGGTGTTCCCCACCCGACCCTTGGTGAGGAGGTCGCCGCCGTCATCGTGTTGCGTCCCGGCATGACGGCCACCGACGAGGAGTTGTCGCAGTTCGTGGGTGGACACCTCGGACGTTTCGAGGTGCCGTCGCGCTACTTCTTCCGCGCCGAGCCGCTTCCTCGCAACCCTCAGGGCAAGGTGCTCAAGCGCGAACTGCGCGAAACCGTTCTGGGATAGTTCGGACAGCACAAAGCCCGGTCGCCGTGGCGACCGGGATTTGTGTGTGTACGGCGACTACTTGTTGGGCTGCGGCGTGAAGCGCAGGTAGTCCTTGACCTTGCGGAAGCCCTTGGGGAACTTGGACTTGGCGTCGTCGTCGCTCACCGACAAGGCGATGATGACGTCGTCGCCGTCCTTCCAGTTGATGGGCGTGGCGACCGGGTAGGCGGCCGACAACTGCAGCGAGTCGAGCACGCGGATGATTTCGTCCACGTTTCGCCCCGTCGAAGCCGGGTAGGTCAGGGTCAACTTGACCTTCTTGTCCGGTCCGATAATGAACACACTGCGAACCGTCATGGTGTCGTTCGCGTTGGGGTGAATCATCTCGTACAGGTTGGCCACGGTGCGGTTCTCGTCACCGATGATCGGGAAGTTGAGGGGCGTGCCCTGGGTTTCGCCGATGTCGGACTTCCAACGGTTGTGGCTCTCAACGTCGTCGACCGACACCGCGATCAACTTGGTGTTGCGCTTGTCGAACTCGGCCTTGCGCGCGGCGAAAGCACCCAGTTCGGTGGTGCACACCGGCGTGAAGTCCTTGGGGTGCGAAAACAGGATTCCCCAGCCCTCGCCGAGCCATTCGTGGAACTTGACGGTGCC
>CAWUMA010000027.1:0-7429 GCA_963923835.1 uncultured bacterium | reverse complement strand
CAAGGATTTTGCCTCCGGGGCCATGATCGAGAACATTGTCCGGCGCGCGAAGAAGTTGGCCGTCAAGCGAGAGATTGCGGGCCGGGGCCGCGGGCTCGAACTCGATGACCTGCTGGCCTCCATTCGCCAGGAGTACCACGAGAACGAGGACCTACCCAACACGACCAACCCCGACGACTGGGCCCGCATCTCCGGTAAGAAGGGCGAGCGCATCGTCTTCATCCGGACACTCGTCAACAAGGAAGAGCCCGATCTCACGGGCGGGCGCTCGATTAACCACGTCGGCTCGGGCCAGTACCTGTAATCCATGCCCGTTCCCAAGGTCCTGGGCATCGAGACGGAATATGGAGTCAGCGGTGGCCCTGACTCGGACCCGATTCTCGCCTCGAGCATCATCGTTAATGCGTACGCCCAAGAGGGTCGAACACTGACCAACTGGGACTTCACCGGTGAACAGCCGGCCACCGACGCCCGCGGTGTTCCCAACCTGACCGCTTTCGCCCCCATCGTCGAGACCCACTTGGCCAACACGGTTCTCACCAATGGCGCGCGGCTCTACGTCGATCACGCCCACCCCGAGTACTCCAGTCCCGAGTGCCGCACACCGCGTGAAGCCGTTCTGTACGACCTCGCGGGGGAGCAGGTCATGCTCCGCGCACTGCGGGTTGCCAACCGCGTGGTCGCGCCGGAGAATCAGATTGCCTTGTACAAGAACAACAGTGACGGCAAGGGCAATTCCTACGGGACGCACGAGAACTACCTCGTGGATCGCCACGTCGAATTCGGTGCCATCGTCCGCGCGCTCGTGGGACACTTCGTGTCGCGGCCCATCGTCGTGGGGGCCGGCAAGGTGGGAGCTGAAACCGAGGACGGTGAGGCCACCCGACCCTTCTTCCAGATCAGCCAGCGCGCGGAGTTTTTTGAAGAAGTTGTCGGACTCGAGACCACTCTGAAGCGGCCCATCATCAACACGAGAGATGAGCCGCACAGCGACGCCGAGAGATTCCGTCGGCTTCACGTCATCAATGGCGATGCGAACATGTCGCCCTGGGCGACATTCGTCAAGTTGGGATCGACCAGTCTCCTGCTCAGCGCACTGGAGACGTTCGGGCCCGAAGCGTTTCCTGCCTCACCAGCCGGCCCCGTGTCGGCGTTTCGCAGTTTCGCCCTCGACCCTTCGCTCCGAGCCACAATCCAAGACGTGGATGGGCACCGGGTCAGCGCGTGGGACTATCAGGATCGGCTGTGGCATCTGGCTCAACGTCTCGCCGAGGCCACCGGGGGAGAGTCGGTGGCACCAACGGACGAGGTCGACTTGATTCTCAGCCAATGGCGCGAGCTCATCGACGGGGTGCGCGACGAACCTAATTCCGTCGCCGATCGCGTGGACTGGGTGGCGAAACTTCGAATCGTTCGTGGGTACCAGGAACGATTCGCTCTCAGCGACGACGATGCCCGACTCCGCGCCATCGACCTTCAGTATCACGACGTACGACCCGAACGGTCGCTGGCGGCACGTGTTGGGCTCCGTCCGTTCGCCTCGGAGGAGGCGATGAGTGAAGCCGTTCACAACCCGCCCCGCAGTACTCGAGCCTTCTTTCGGGGCGAGTGCGTCCGACGGTACGGAGAGGCAGTGGTCGCCGCCAACTGGGATTCCCTCGTTTTTGAGGTCGGCGAGGGTCCATTACAGAGGGTTCCTATGCTGGACCCCCTGAGGGGCACGGCGGATCTCACCGAAGATTTGCTCAACAGCAGCCCCACCGCATTACAACTCCTCAAGGCACTAGACAAGTAGACAAGACATATGAGCGAACAAGAGCGCATCCAGAAGCCCAAGACCGAAAAGGTGCAGACCGAGACCGCCGATGTGCACGTTGACTCCACAAAGGCCGACCAACTGAAGGCCGACCTCGACCAGCTCCTCGACGAAATCGATGGAGTACTCGAGGAGAATGCCGAGGAGTTCGTCCGCAACTACGTTCAAAAGGGCGGCGAATAGATGGGTCTTCCGCTCTTTGATTCCACTCACGACCCGGGCCCATCCTTCGTGAGCCTTCTGCAGTCATCGGGTGTTCCCCTTGGCGCCCCATCCGCGGAGGCCCTGTCTCCGCACGCGACCACTGTCGTTGCTCTTCGTTTCGCCGACGGCGTTGTCCTCGCGGCCGACCGTCAGGCTTCCATGGGATACGTCGCCTCCCGTGATGTGCGCAAGATTGAGCCCGCCGATCGCTTCACCGCCGTGGCAATCTCCGGAACGGCGGCGACGGGGCTACAAATGACCCGACTTCTCCAGGTCTCGTTCGAGCACTACGAGAAGATGCAGGACTCGTCACTCAGCCTCGAGGGTAAGGCCAACTACCTCTCGCCAATTATCCAGTCCATCAATATTGGCGGCCCCTTCGTCGTGTTGCCTCTTCTGGCCGGGTGGGATGTGATTCATCGCCGCGGACGAGTCTTCAGTTACGACGGGGCCGGTGGATGCTACGAACGCGACGACTTCACCGTCATCGGATCGGGCACGCAATTCGCTGAGGGCGTGTTGCGTCTGGGCTACCGCGTGGACATGAACCGGGACGAGGCGCTCGACCTCGCGGCACTCGCCATTTACGAGGCGGGAGACAATGATCTCGCTACGGGTGGCCCCGACTTCGTTCGCAAGATTTTCCCGATGATGGTCACGGTCACGGCGGAAGGGTTCGCTGAGGAAGTCACCGACGTCGTCGAACGCCGCTTCCGGGCGATTCTGGACCGTCGGACACAGACCGGCGGAGTGGCAGGGGGCTCGCTGCGATGAGCATGCCCTTCTACGTTTCCCCCGAACAGCTCATCAAGGACCGGGCTGAGTTCGCCCAGAAGGGCATTGCCCGGGGTCGCTCGCTACTGGTGGCGATTTATGACAAGGGTGTTCTCCTCGTGGCCGAGAATCCGTCCGCTTCACTCACGAAGATTTCGGAAATCTACGATCGGTTGGCCTTCGCCGGTGTCGGCAAGTACAACGAATTCGATCGTTTGCGCGAGGCCGGCATCCGTTGGGCCGACCAGACCGGCTTCGCCTATTCCCGGGAGGACGTGGATGCGCGGGCGCTGGCCAACTACTACGCGCAGCACATCAGCGAGATGTTCACCGAAGGAGCCAAGCCCCTCGAAGTCGAGGTCCTGGTCGCCCAGTTGGGATCAAACGCGCGTCCGACCAAGATTTATCGCATCGCTTATGAGGGAACCCTAACTGACGAGCCGCGCTTCGCAGTGCTGGGCGGGGACGCCGATTCCGTTCGTGAACGCTTCGCGTCCACGGAGGAGAACATTCTCGACCTGGCGACAACCCTGCGCAACGCGGTGGCAGCGTTGTCGGGCCCCGGGCGCACGATTGCCGTGGGCGACCTTGAGGTGTGCACCCTCGAAGACCGCGGAAACCGGCGCACTTTCACGCGTTGGTCTGACGACGACGTCGCCTCACTGCTCGGCTGAGGCACCGTGCTGCGAAGAATCGTCGGGCTGGAAACCGAGTTCGGCATCACATTCGCGATGAATGGTCAGCGCAAGCTGAGCCCCGACGAGGTGTCGCGGTTTCTCTTTCGCAAAGTCGTGGCCTGGGGGCGTTCGAGCAACGTTTTCCTCGAGAATGGCAGTCGGCTCTATTTGGACGTGGGCTCCCACCCTGAATACGCGACCGCGGAATGTGACAACTTGTTTGACTTGGTCGCCCAGGACAAGGCGGGGGAGTCCATCCTTCGTGAACTGGTCGGACATGCGCAAGCCCAACTAGACGACGAGGGGATTCGCGGTCAGATTTACCTTTTCAAGAACAACACCGATTCGAACAACAACTCCTACGGTTGCCACGAGAACTATTGCCTGGAGCGCTTCGACGATCTCAGCCGCCTCGAACAGGTGTTCATTCCCTTCTTGATTTCCCGTCAGATTTTTGCCGGTGCGGGAAAAATCGTGAACAGCCCCACCAGGGGTGGCCACCTTTTCTCACTGAGCCAGCGGGCCGAACACATGTGGGAGTCGATTTCCTCGGCTACCACCCGGAGTCGACCCATCATCAACACCCGTGATGAACCGCACGCGGACCCCGACAAGTATCGCCGTCTCCACGTGATCGTTGGCGATTCCAACCTCAATCAATTCGCGACGTTCCTGAAAGTCGGTACCGCGGCAGTCGTTCTGGCCATGATCGAAGACAGAACCACCGTGCTTCGCGACTACACGATGGTGAATCCGGTGAACTCGTTGCGCGATATCGCCTACGACCTGTGGAGCGAGACGCCCGTACGCCTCGTCAATGGCCGCGATTTGACGGCCCTGGAGATCCAAGAGGACATCTGCGAGCGCGCTGAAGCCTTCGTGGCGTCCCACGACGTTCCCGAGGATCAGCGACTCGCCGTGGAGATGTGGCGCCAGGTCATTGAGGACTACCGACGTGACCCCTTGACATTGAGTGACCGCGTTGATTGGGTCTCCAAGTACACGTTGCTCGAACGCGAGCGCGAGCGCACCGGCTGCAACTGGGACGACCCTCGGATGGCTCTGATCGATTTGCTCTATCACGACACTGATTCACGACGTGGTCTGTTCTACCGGATGGAGCAACGGGGCCTGGTACGTCAGATTGTTGACAACGAGACGATCTCTCGTGCAACCCACGAGGCTCCGTCCTCGACGAGAGCTCACCTGAGGGGCCAATTCATCAAGGCGGCCAAGAAGTGGCGTCGTGACTACACGGTGGACTGGGTTCATCTCAAATTGAACGACGAGATGCAGCGCACGGTCTTGCTGAAGGACCCATTCAAGAACACCGATGAGCGCTTCACCAAACTGCTCGCCGCCCTGGAGAGACAGGGCTAGCCCGCTAGCCTGTCATCGTGAGCGATGTGACCGACTCTCCAGCCGACGAGCCGGACTCCGAGGAGGCGATTGCCGCGGCGAAGTCGCATCGTCGCCGAGCGCGTATTGAATGGGCGGTCATCTTGGTGGTCGCGTTGATTGCTTCGCTTGCCCTGAGGAGTTTCGCCTTCCAGACCTTCTACATCCCGTCCGGGTCGATGGAGCCCACGTTGATGGTGGGCGACCGAATCGTGGTTGACAAATTGGCAGTCGACTGGGGCACTGTCAACCGGGGCGACATCGTTGTCTTTCACGCTCCGCCGGCCGAGAACTGCGGGGCTGCGGTGTCGGACCTGGTCAAGCGGGTCGTGGGCCTGCCCGGCGACACTGTGTCGTCAATCAACAACACGATTCTGATAAACGGCCAACCGCTCGTCGAGCGCTGGCCTCACACCGAGCCTCTCGGTACTCCCATCCGCACATTCAAGGTCCCTGCGAACTCGTACTTCATGATTGGCGACAACCACAACAATTCGTGCGACAGCCGGATGTGGGGATCCGTTCCTCGCTCGGACATCATCGGCAAAGCCTTCCTGCGAATCTGGCCGTTTAGTCGTGCGGGGCTGCTCTAGGCCATCGCGACGGAGGGACCTACAATGGCTGCGTGTTCAGCCTGAGCCCCCTCAAGATTCTGCTCATCGCGGCAGTGATTATGGTGCTCCTCGGGCCGGACAAGCTGCCTGAAGTGGCCAACAAGCTCGGAGCCGGTTGGCGGTCATTGAAGCGCCTGCAACAGCGCGTCGAGGCTGAGGTGCGAGAAGCAGTGCCGGATTTGCCGTCATCGGCCGAGTTGGCCCGCGTGGTGCGCAGCCCCGTCAATCTGCTCAACACTCTTGCGGAGCGCACGAACGAATCGCTCTCCGTCGACCTCTCGGATTCCCCGAGTTCGGGTGAGGTGCCGATCGTGGTGCCCCCACCGGACCTTACGAGCGGCACCACCGCCAGCCCGCCGCCCACGACCAAGGCGCCGACCACTGAGCCGCGAATCGTCACACACAACGACACCAACGATCCCTCGCTGAACTGAACATGGGCCGATTTCGCAACGCACAGGAGGGCATGACGCTGGGTGAGCATCTCGCCGAGCTCCGCTACCGATTGATGGTGAGTTTCGGCGTCCTGCTCGCGTTCGGCGTCGTGGGTTTCATCTTGTACCCGCACCTGCTGGGCATCCTGCGACACCCGTACTGCGTCGCGTCACCCCGTCACTGCCAGTTTCTCGTTCAAAACCCCCTCGACGGCCTCAGCCTCCGTGTCAAGGTCGGTTTTTTCGCGGGTTTCGTCGTGAGCTTCCCTGTGACCCTGTATCAAACGTGGCGTTTCATCACCCCCGGCCTCAAGTCACGCGAACGCCGCTACGTCCTTCCGTTCCTCCTGACCTCGATGCTGTTCTTCCTCGGGGGAGTGGCGCTGGCCTACAGCAGCTTCGGGCACGCCATTCAATTCCTCCAGAGCATCGGCGGCAGCACGTTGGTGTCCTTCTATAACCCGAATCAGTACTTCTCGCTGTTCTTGATGATGATGTTCATCTTCGGACTGATGTTCGAATTCCCGGTCGTCCTCGTCGCCCTCGAACTGAGTGGGGCGGTGGCTTCGGCGACTCTCCTGCGGTCGTGGCGCTACGCCATCATCGCCATCACCATCGTCTCGGCCGTGGTCACGCCGAGCGGCGACCCCTTGTCCATGGTTGCGCTCGCAGTGCCGCTGACCATCTTCTATTTCGCCGCCATCGGCGTCGGCAAGATCTTCAAGAAGTGAGTAGCCCACTCCGCGACCGGTTCATTGCCGGGCTGGGATTTGCCCCTGACGACTTCCAAGAACGGGCTCTGGACGCTGTCGACCGACACCACAACGTCCTGGTGTCTGCTCCCACAGGCTCGGGAAAAACCCTGATTGCCAATTACGCCATCGCTTGCGCCCTCGAACGTGGCGAGCGAGCTTTCTACACCACTCCCTTGAAAGCGTTATCCAACCAGAAGTATCACGAACTGGTGGCCCGCTGGGGGTCCGAACAGGTCGGCCTCCTCACGGGCGACACCTCCATCAACCGCACCGCACCCGTGGTCGTCATGACGACCGAGGTGCTGCGCAACATGCTTCTCACCACCTCCGAGCAGGTCGCGCGCCTGGGGCTCGTGGTGCTCGACGAGGTTCACTACCTCCAAGACCCCTGGCGAGGGGGCGTGTGGGAAGAAGTCATCATCCTGACTCCCGGCCCCACACGCTTCGTGGCATTATCGGCGACCATCGGGAATGCCCCCTTTCTGGGCGAGTGGTTCAACGAGGTTCGCGGCACCACTGAAGTCATCGTGGAGACCGAGCGGCCCATCCATCTTCACAACCATCTCGCCGTCGTCCGACGAGGCCAGTCCGGGGCGGAAATCGTCGATTTGCTCGACGGACCGCGTCTTTCTGACGAAGCCAAGCGAATCGACAACATCGTCAAGTCCACGCGGCGTTTCCGCCCGGGTCCGCGTTGGCACGGCCCCAAGTCAAGTGCTCCTCCAGCTCCCTTTCGCAGCCCCCGTCGAAGCGAGCT
>CAWUMA010000026.1:0-7724 GCA_963923835.1 uncultured bacterium | reverse complement strand
AGTCCAAGATGTTCGAGTTCTCCTTCACCAACCGCGCCGACGCGATTTACACCAAAGCCGAATTGGTCGTCGACGACCAGGGCTTCCCCCAGCGCCTGCCCTGGGAGGACTGGCGCGAGGGTGAAGCCGAGTTGACCGGTGGTTGGATGCGCGCCACCTCACCGGCCGGTGACGCGTCCTTCGAGGGTGTCGTGTCGTGGACCGGTGACCTCGGGTTCGGTGTGCGCGCCGCCGAAGCCGGCCAGTCCGGCCCGGCCGACCTCGCCGCCACCGGCACCAAGTCGTTGCGCCGTGCCTTCCCCGACCACCTCGAGCCCGAGGATGTGCCGAGTGACCTGCGCGGACTGCCGGCGTTGCTCAACGACCTGCGCGAGGCCCGCGAGAAGCTGCCCAAGATCGGACGCCGCAAGTGATGGCCCTCGCCTACAGCTGGCCGGCCATGGCCGTCTACATCGCCTCGGCGCTGCTGATCATCGGCGGCGCCATCGGCGTGCTCATCTATCGCAACCCGGTGCACGCCGCGCTGAGTCTGATCATGACCCTGGTGGGCGTGGCCGTCGCCTTCGTGGCCCAGGCCGCCGACTTCCTCGCGGCCGTGCAGATCATCGTCTACGCCGGTGCCATCGTCGTTCTCTTCCTGTTCGTCATCATGTTCCTCGGCGTCGACCGGGACTCGGGTGAGCGTGGCGAGCCCCTGGTGGGTCAGCGCGTCTTCGCCGGGGTGGGCGTGGGCGTGACCGTGGCCGGAGTCGTCGCCCTGATGGCGCGCAGCCACTGGGTGACCGGCGCGATGTCGGTCTCTCAGAACGGCCAGCGCATGGTCGGCCCGACCGGCAACGTGAAGGCGCTGGGCACGGCCGTCTTCACGACCTACCTGTACGCCTTCGAAGTGACCGCCGTGTTGCTGGTCATCGCCGTGGTCGGCGCCGTCATCCTGGCCCGCCGCGAACGCCGGGCCGACGAACTCGAGGGGGAGTCGTGAACGTTCCCGCCGCCTGGTACCTGGTGCTGGCCGCTCTACTCTTTGGCATCGGCGCGCTCGGCGTGCTGATCAAGCGCAGCGCGCTCATCATGTTCATGTGCATCGAGTTGATGCTGAACGCCGTCAACCTCACCTTCGTGACGTTCTCGCGCTCGTTGTCGGACATCGGCGGCCAGGCCGCGGTGTTCTTCGTCATGGTCGTGGCCGCCGCCGAGGTGACCGTCGGTCTGGGCATCGTGGTGGCCGTGTTCCGCCGCCGCCGCTCGACCTCGGTCGACGAACTCAGTGAGTTGCGGGGGTAGATGATGGCTCACACCGCAACGCTCATTGTCCTCGCCCCCCTGGCCGGATTTCTCTTCGTCCTGCTGAACGGCGCCACCATGAAGGAGCGCTCGGTCGGTGCCGTGGCGACCTCGGCCGTGGGGCTGAGTTTCCTGGCCTCGGTCGTGACTTTCTTCCAGATGCTCCACGCCGCGAGCCGGGTGGTGTCGGTCACGCTGTTCGACTGGATCTCGGTCGGCAGTCTGCACGTGTCGGCGAACCTGTACCTCGACCCGCTGGCGATCACGATGTGCCTGTTCGTGACGGGCATCTCGACGCTCATCCACCTGTACTCCACGGGGTACATGCACGGTGAGAAGGACTTCCGCAAGTTCTTCCTCTACTTGAACCTCTTCGTCTTCTCGATGCTGGTGCTGGTGCTGGCGGGCAACCTCGCCCTCACCTTCGTCGGCTGGGAGGGCGTGGGTGTCTGCTCCTACTGGCTGGTGAGCTACTACTTCACCAAGGACTCGGCCGCGTCGGCCGGTAAGAAGGCCTTCCTCTACAACCGCGTCGGCGACCTCGGCCTGTTGGCCGCCATCTTCTTGCTCTTCACCCACGTGGGCAGCCTCGACTACCCGGCCGTTCTCGCCGGAGCCACGTCCGGGATGCTCACCCCGACCATCGCGACCTTGACGGTGCTGGCCCTGCTGCTCGCCGCCACGGGTAAGAGCGCGCAGATCCCCCTCTTCAACTGGCTGCCCGACGCGATGGAGGGCCCGACCCCGGTGTCGGCGCTCATCCATGCGGCCACGATGGTCACGGCCGGTGTCTTCTTGCTCGTGCGCATGGCGCCGGTTCTCGAACTCTCGCACGCGGGACGACTCACCGTCGCCATCATCGGTGGCCTGACCTCGTTCGTCGCGGCCACCATCGCCACCAGCCAGAAGGACATCAAGAAGGTGTTGGCCTTCTCGACCGTCTCCCAGATCGGTTACATGGTGCTCGCCGTGGGCTGTGGTGCCTACAGCGCGGCCATCTTCTTGATGGTGGCCCACGCCTTCTTTAAGGCGCTGCTCTTCCTCGGTTCGGGTTCGGTCATCCACGCCCTGAACGGTGAACAGGACCTGCGCAAGATGGGGGCGCTGTCGAAGTTCCTGCCCCTCACCTACCCGACGTTCCTGATTGGTTGGTTGGCCATCTCGGGCATCCCGCCCTTCGCCGGATTCTGGGCCAAGGGCGATGTGCTGACCAACGCTTACGAGGCCAACAAGATTCTCTGGGCCCTCGGCGTTTTCACGGCGGTCCTGACCGCGTACTACATGACCCGGCTCTTCGTTCTGACCTTCCAGGGGAACGAACGCTTCCGCGAGTCGACCCACGGTCACGACCCGCACGAATCGCCGTGGGTGATGACCTTGCCCCTCATCGTCTTGTCGGCCTTGTCGGTGCTCGGTGGGGCCATCGACCTGCCGTGGATCCACCAGGCGTCACTGGCCGGGTGGCTCGCGCCCATCCTCCCGCCCGAGAGTCACGCACCGGCCTCGGCCACGGCCCAGTGGGTCCTGTCGTTCGTCGACGACGCGGCCGCCCTGATCGGACTACTGGCGGCCTTCACCATCTGGCGGGGCCGCTCGGAATCGAGCACCTACGAGCGTGACTTCCTCGAGCGCGTGTGGCGTTGGGATGACGCCTACGACGCGACCATCGGCCGTCCCCTCACGCGCCTCTCACAGGTGGGCGAGTCGGTCATCGAGCCGCGCGTGCTCGACGGTGCCGTCGGTGGCGTGGCCCAACTGATCACTCGTTCGGCCGGCGGACTCCGCAAGGTCCAGTCGGGCTTCGTGCGCCACTACGCCGCGGTCACGGTGTGCGCCGTCGCCGTCTTCGTCGTCTACCTGATTGCGAGGGCCGGCTGATGCACTCGTCCCTGTGGCCCAACCTGCTGGTCTTCGTGCCGCTGCTCGGCGCCCTCGCCTCGCTGGCTCTTCGCCGGCGCGCCGGTGCGTCCTACCTGGCCGGTCTCGTCACGATGGGTGTCGAGACCGTGCTCGCGGTTGTCACGGCCCTGCTCTACAACTCCGGTCTCGCCGGGGCGTCGGGTTTCGACTTCGCGTCACGCACCGTTCTCTCGGCGCCGCTGGGTCTGGCCTGGGACGTCTCGATCGACGGCATCTCGTTGTTCCTCGTCGTCCTGAGTTCCTTCACGACGTTCCTGGCGCTGGCCGGTGCGCGTGAGACCCGCCGCGAGGCCTCCTTCGTCGGATGGTTGTTGGCCCTGACGGCCTTCGCCCAGGGCAGCTTCGTCTCGCACGACCTGTTGTTGTTCTTCCTTTTCTTTGAAGCGACGCTGGTGCCGAGTTACTTCCTCGTGAGCCAGTGGGGCGGGGCTGAGCGTTCGCGCGCCGCACTGAAGTTCTTCGTCTACACCTTCACCGGTTCGGCGCCGCTGTTCGCCGGTCTGCTCTACCTCGGTTACGCCCACCAGCACGAGACCGGTAACGCACTGACCTTCGCCTACGGTGACCTCGCGGCCACCTCGCTGTCGACCTCGACGGCCGTGTGGCTCTTCGTGGCCTTCGCCGCGGCCTTCGCGGTGAAGTCGCCGATCTGGCCCTTCCACACCTGGTCGCCGCTGACCTACGCCGAGGCCCCTACGGGTGCGGCCATCGTTTTCTCGGCGCTGCTCGCCAAGATGGGTGGATATGGACTCCTGCGTTACGCCGTGGGACTCCTGCCCGGCGCGCTGCCCCACGTGCGCGGGGTCGTGAGCGTGCTGGCCATCATCGGTATCTTGTACGGCTCGATGGTGGCGTGTGCCACCCCCGACCTCAAGCGTCTGCTCGCCTACTCGTCGCTCGCCCAGATGGGCTTCGTGACTTTGGGCGTGATGAGCACCTCGCTCATTGCGACCGAGGGTGCGGTGTTGCTGATGTTCAACCACGGCGTCATCGCCCTGGGCCTCTTCCTCCTCGTGGGCTTCATCGAGAAGCGCCGTGGCAGCTTCGCGATTGCCGACCTGAGCGGACTCCAGGGTCCGGCCCCCGTGATGGCGGCCCTCTTCACCCTGGTGATGCTCGCTTCGATCGGTCTGCCCGGTCTGTCGGGCTTCGTCAGTGAGTTCCTGGTGCTGCTTGGCACCTACAACGTGCACCCGTGGTTCGCACTGACGGCCGCGCTCGGCGTGATCGCCGCGGCGGCTTATCTGCTGTGGGCGTACCAGCGCGTCTTCCACGGCGAGGCCACCGGGGCCAACGCCCAACTGGCCGATCTCACGACGCGCGAGCGCCTGACGATGGCACCCGTGGCCGCCCTGGTCGTCTTTCTCGGTGTCTACCCGAAGCCCTTCTTGCAGATGATCGAGCCCGCCGTGCGCGCGCTGCTCACCCACGTCGACCCGACGGGACTCCCGCGATGAAACTGACCATTCCCTCGATTCACTACCTGGCCCTCGCGCCGGTGCTGATCTTCTTCGGCGCCGCTCTCGTCCTGCTCTTCGCCGCGGCCCTGGCCCGTCGGACTCTGTCGCGCACGGTCTCCACCGTCACGACGCTCAGCGCCTCGCTGGCCAGCGTGGTGGTCGCCTTCTTCCAGTGGGCCGACGTCTCGCGCCACGGGGCGTCGACCACCATCGCCCACGCCGTGGCCTACGACCACTTCGCCATCGTGGGCTCGGCCGTCGTGGCCGTCTGCGTCGGCCTGTCGGCTCTCGTCGCCCACGACTGGGCCACCCGTGAGGGCTCGGGTCTGGCCGAGTACACGATGCTGGCGCTGTGCTCGGCGGCCGGTGCCATGGTCATGGTCTCGGCCAACGACCTGCTGGTCCTCTTCCTCGGCCTCGAGATTCTCTCCATTGGTCTCTACGTGCTGGTCGCCTTCGACCGCCACCGCGGGTCCTCGCTCGAGGCGGCGTTGAAGTACTTCTTGCTCGGTGGTTTCGCCTCGGCCGTCTTCATCTACGGTGTCGCGCTGATGTATGGCGCCACGGGCACCACGACGCTCACCGGCGTCGCCTACTTCCTCGGCGCCACGACCCTCGTCCACCCGGGCCTGCTCTGGGCCGGTGGAGCGTTGCTGTTGGTGGGATTCGCCTTCAAGGTCGCGGCCGTGCCCTTCCACCTCTGGTCGCCCGACGTCTACCAGGGGGCGCCCACCCCGGTCACCGGTTTCATGGCTTCGATCGTCAAGGTCGGCGCTTTCGTCGGCTTCGTGCGCGTGATTCTCTCGGGCCTGGGCACCCAGATCGACACCTGGCGTCCGACCCTGTGGGTGCTCGTCGTGCTCTCCACGGTGGTGGGGGCCACTCTCGCCCTCGTCCAGCGCGACGTGAAGCGTCTGCTGGCCTACTCCTCGATCAACCACGCCGGCTTCATGTTGCTCGCCCTGTGGGCCGGTGACCTGCGCGGCGTGGCCTCGTTGGTCTTCTACCTCCTCGCCTACGCCCCGGTCGTGGTGGCCACCTTCGCCGTGGTGACCCTGGTGGGTGGACCCGGTGACGAGGCGCACAGCGTCGAGCACTACCGCGGACTCGGCCGCCGTCAGCCCGTGCTGGGAACGGCGCTCAGCGTCTTGCTGCTCAGCCAGCTCGGCGCACCCCTCACCGTCGGTTTCTTCGCCAAGTTCGGCGTGCTGGGTGCGGCCGTGAACGCCAACGCTCAGGTCCTCGCGCTCATCGCTCTGCTGGCCGCCGCCGTGGCCGCCTACGTCTACCTGCGCTGGATCCTGGCGCTGTGGGACTCGTCAGCCAGCGACGAGGGGGCCGCCCGCATCGCGGTGCCGCGCGCGAGCGCCACGGTCATCGCGGTGGTCTGTGTGGCCAGCGTGCTCTTCGGTGTCTGGCCCGGTCCGCTCGCGGCCCTGGCCCAGCACGCCACCGCCCTGTTCCTGCCGTGAGCCGCGTCGCGGTCGCGACGTGCGCGGGGGAGAACGTCGACCCCGATTCACCGGTTCTGCTGGCCGCCCTCGAGCGCCACGGTCTCGAGGCGGACCTGTGCATCTGGGACGACCCCGCCGTTGAGTGGGCGTCGTTTGATCTCACCGTCTTGCGCTCGACGTGGGACTACGCCCCGCGCCGTGAGGAGTTCCTCGACTGGGCCCGCGGAGTTGAGCGCCTCGCGAACCCCTTCGAGGTCGTCGAGTACTCGAGTGACAAGCACTACCTTCTCGACCTCGCGGCCCGCGGCGTCGCCGTCGTCGACTCGGTCTTCGTCGACGTGGGCCAACCGGTGGTGATTCCCGAGGCGGCCTCGATCGTGGTCAAGCCCGCCGTGGGGGCCGGCTCCATGGACGCCGCCCGCTACGCGGGCACGGACCGTGCGGCCATCGAGTCCCACGTGGCTCGCCTGCACGCCAAGGGTCGTGACGCCCTGCTCCAGCCCTACGTCGACTCGGTCGACGTCCTCGGCGAGCGGGCGCTCATCTTCATCGACGGCGAGTTCAGCCACGCCATGACCAAGGGGGCGATGCTCAACACCGACGAGTTGGACCGCACGGCGCTCTACCGGCGCGAACAGATGAGCCGGGCCGAGGCGGAAGAGTCGGCGCTCACGTTCGCGCAGACGGTCTTTGCCGACCCGCGCCTCGCCTCCCTCCTGTACGCCCGGGTCGATCTCGTGGCGACCGACGCGGGGTGGGCCGTGTTGGAACTCGAGCTCGTTGAGCCCTCGCTGTTTCTGTCGTTTGACGATCAGGCGGCCGACCGGCTCGCCGGCGCCATCGCGGCCCGGCTCGCTTAGTTCACCGACGACGGCGACCAGTTCGGAATCGGCTCGGCCATCGCGGCCGACAGGGCGCGGATACCCAGGCCGAGAATCGACCACTCGCGTGCCTCGACCCGGGGGTCCACGGCGACCGGCCGCGGGGCGAACAACTCGGGGGCGACCCGTCCGCGCACGAGAACCCCTTCAGCCAGGGCCGAAATCGCCACGGTGAGATCCTCCACGGTGTGGGGGGAGCGGGCCCGAAACCCGAGGTGATCAAAGATGGCGCGGAAGAGCGCGGCGAAGGCCCGGGTCTCGGCGCGCACCGTCTCGGCGAGTTGTTCGAAGGTCTCGGGTGAGAAATCGGGGCGGTTGCGGTCACCCTCGGCCGCGACGGCGGCGATCCACGCCGACCACAGGGGCACGGCGCGCATCGTACGCTCGTGGGCGAGTGAGCCGACGCGGTCGATCTCGATGAGGGCCGAGAGGCGTTCCTCGGGGGAGTCGAGACGGGCCTGCGCCAGAACGTCGCGCACGGCGCTGACGACATCGTCGAGTTCGATCTCGTTGATGCGTTGGACCAGTCGGGCGAGCAGGTCTCGTTGGAAGGCCTCCTGGTCGGCGTAGGAGCGGCCGATGATCGAGGCGTGGTGGAGGACGACCCCCGAGCGGGTCTCGACCTCGGCGAGCACGCGCTTGAAGGTCAGCCCCGCCACGGCGCTGGTGACGCCTTCGCGCTCAATCAGGGTGAGACCGGCGTCGAGCAGCAGTTCGCGGATCTG
>CAWUMA010000025.1:0-7841 GCA_963923835.1 uncultured bacterium | reverse complement strand
CCCAGCGCATCGGTACCGGCGTATTCGGCGTAGGCCTCGTCGATGACGAGCTGACCCGAGGTCACGGGGATGTCGGGTAGTTCACCGGTCGGGTTGTTGGGCCGACACACGAAGACGAGGTCAGCCGTAGCCGGGTCCTCGACGAGAGTCGCTCCGGCCATCTGCGCCGCGTAGCGGTACATCGAATAGCTGAACGTCGGCACCGTGGCGACCGTGCCACCCTCGGCGAAGAGTCGGGCCAGGAGAACGATGAACTCGTCACTGCCCGCGCCGATGGCCACCTGGTCGAGACCGACTCCGTACTTGGCGGCGAGGGCTTGACGCAGGGGTTCGTAACGGCCACGGTCGTACTCGTTGACTTGAGCGAGAGCGGCGGCCAGAGCGGCCGGGCGGGCCGTGACCGGCGGATTCGGCGCGACGTTGCCGTCGAAGCGCAGGATGTCACTCGCGCGCAGTCCGAAGCGTTCGGCGAAGAACTCGTTCGACGGCGGCCACTGGTAGGAGTCGAGGATCGTGGGCTTCATCGGCGGGCCGTCGCTTTGTGGGCGCTCATTCCTTCGACCTCGGCGAGAGCCTCAATCGTGGGGGCCAGACGCTCGAGACCTTCCTTGGTCACGCGCTGGACGGTCACGGTCTTCATGAAGGCTTCGAGCCCCAGACCGCCGGTCGACTTCGACCAGCCACCGGTGGGCAACACGTGGTTGCCACCGGTCGCGTAGTCACCGGCGGGCACCGGCGCGTACGGGCCGACGAAGACGGCCCCCGCGTTGCGGATGCGCGTCGCGAGCGACTCGGCCTTGGGACCGAGCAGGGCGACGTGTTCGGCCGCGTAGGTCTCCACCGCGGCGAGCGCCTCGTCGAGGTCCTCGCCGACGCGCACCACGAATCCCCGCGAGTCGGGACCGTGTTCCATCTGGGCGGCGAGTTCCTGGTCGATCAACGTCTGATCGACGCCCTCGTCGGCCACCACCACAATCTCGCTGGGGCCGGCCGGCAGGTCGATGGCCACGTCCTTGCTCACCAGCAACTTGGCGGCGTTCACCGCTCCCCCGCCGGGTCCGACGATCTTGTCGACCGGGGCGATCGACTCGGTGCCGTAGGCCATGGCCGCGATGGCCTGGGCTCCGCCGATGGCCCACACCTCGTCGACGCCGAGGAGCTTCGCGGTGGCGGCCACGAGTCCGGCCCCCTTGGGCGGGGTGCACACCACGATGCGCTCCACTCCGGCCTCCTGGGCTGGGATGACCCCCATCATCAACGAGGAGATGAGGTTGGTCGGCACGTACACCCCGACCGAACGCAGCGGCGTCCACCGGCGCTCGAGGGTCACACCAGGGGCGACTTCGAGCACGAGATCGCTGGGACGCTGGGCCGCGTGCCACGTGCGGATGTTCTGGGCCGCCGCCATCACGGCCGCGGTGGGCACGTCGCCGTAGGGTTCGGCGCGCCGGGGTTGGGGACCCTCGGTCTTGTCGAGGAGATTCGACCATTCGGTGAGCGCCACGTCCCCGCGGGCGCGCACATCGGCGATGATGTCCTCGATCGTGAAGCGGCGGTCTGTTTGCACGGTGTTACTCACGACACCATCCTTTCGACGGGCAAAGTCAGAATTGACGTGGCCCCCGCGGCCTTGAGACGCGGCAGTAGGGACCAGATTTCGGAGGCGGGCACCAACGCGTGCACCGCCACGAGACCCTCGGTCGCCAGGTCCATCACGGTGGGTGAACCGGACGTGGGAAGCGCTGCGGTGACGTCGGCCAGACGCTCGCGCTGCACGTTGCACAAGAGGTAGCGACTGGCGCGCGCGTCGAGCACCGACTTCAACAGGGTCAACAGGGTTTCACGCGATTCGTTGGACGACGTGCGGCGGCCCACCAGAACGGCTTCGGATTCGAAGATGGTTCCCACTGCCCGCAGACCATTGGTTCGCAGGGTCGAGCCCGTCGACACAAGGTCAATCACCGCGTCGGCAAGACCGAGTCGGGGCGAAATCTCCACCGAACCCGAAACCGGAACCAACTCGGCCGCAATGCCCCGGCTCTGGAGTTCACGCGACACGATGCCCGGGTGTGAGGTGGCGATGCGACGGCCGTTCAAATCGGTGAGTGAGGACGCCCCGTCTTCGAGGGGCACGGCCGCCTGCAGTGAACACGTACCGTATCCGAGGCGCAGGAGCACCTCCACGTCGCGGGCGCGTTCTTCGACGAGATCAAGCCCGGTGATGCCGCAATCGACGACGCCGTCTTGCACGTATTCGGGCACGTCGTCGGCGCGAACGAACAAGAGGTCAATGTCGGCGTTTCGACAGAACGTTTGCAGAACGCGTTCACCCGGCTCCTGGGGGTCGACACCAGTTGCTTCCAGCAACGACCACGTTGGTTCGCGGAGACGGCCCTTGGAGGGCAGGGCGAGGCGGAGGCGACTCACGACTTACCTCCGGGGGCGGGCAGGATCGCCTGGTAGCCACCCTCACCGCGGCGCAGCCACTGAGCGACGCGGGTAACGGTGGCCGTGGAGGCACCGGTGCGACGCGACACCTCCTGGTACGAGACGCCCTCGTTCACGAGTCGCGCCACCTGCAAGCGCTGCCCCATGGCGTCGAGCTCGGCCACGGTGCACAGGTCCCGCAGCACCTTGGCCATCGTCTCGGGGTCGTCCACGTCCGCCAGGGCCGTGACCAGTTCGTCGAAGCGCCGCGCCGTTTCGGGGTGCGCGTCGGCGGGAAGTACTCGTCCGGAAGTCATGTCAGCATATTAGTATGCTAACTTGCTAGAGCACAAAAGCCCCTGTTTCCAAGGGATTATGCGGTCACTCCCCTAGTTCAAAGTGTCGAGGTGGCCGTCCAGGTCGGGCAACCCGTTGGTGGCCACCACCCCCTGGTACCAGCGGTAGCTGGCCTTGGGGATGCGTCGCCCCGTGTCGTAATCGATCCAGACGATGCCGAACCGGCGCGAGTAGCCAAAGCCCCACTCGAAGTTGTCGAGGAGGCTCCAGATGAAATAACCCTGAAGGTTCACGCCGTCGTCAATCGCCCCGAGGCAGGCCTCGAGGTGGTCGTTGAGATAGGTGATGCGCTCGGGGTCCTTCACGTCGCCCGACGCATTGACGTAGTCGTGGTACGCGGCGCCGTTCTCGGTGATGTAGAGCGGAATGTCCGTGTACTCGTTCTTGATGCGCACCAACAGCTCGCGCAGCGCGGTGGCGTCG
The DNA here is from genome assembly GCA_963923835.1 of uncultured bacterium. Lineage (GTDB taxonomy): Bacteria > Actinomycetota > Acidimicrobiia > Acidimicrobiales > RAAP-2 > RAAP-2. The sequence goes on along the minus strand of CAWUMA010000025.1, from coordinate 4,634 downwards.
ACCTCCCAGCCCATGGCCGTCTTGGGGCGACCGGGGGTCTCGACACCGATGCAGCGCAGGTGGTTGTCCTCATCGGACTCGGGACGCGGACCCACGTTGAAACCGGCAGCGCGGGCGGCGTCCTCGCGGCCCACGTTCATCACGGTGCCCGGACCGTAGAAGTTGACACCCAGGAAGTCGATGGGTGACGAGATGATCTCGAGGTCACCGTTCTGCACGGTGTGGAATCCCGGGGTCCAACGCGAGTAGTGCTCGATCATGTCGGCCGGGTACTCGCCCTTGAACAACGGGTCGAGCCAGATACGGTTCTGGTTGCCGTCGGCGCGCCAGGTGGCCTCGACGTCCTGGTCTTCAGTGGTGCCCGGGCGCAGCACGCCCAAGTTCAACGTCAGGCCGATCTCGACGTGGGGGCGAATCGCGCGAGCCGCCTGCACACCGAGTCCGTGGGCCAGCAACAAGTGGTGGGTCGCCGCGGCGGCCGCTCCGATGTCGGTGCGACCCGGTGCGTGGTGGCCGTACCCGTAGCCGAGCCAGGCGCTCGTCCAGGGTTCGTTGAAGGTCGTCCACTTGTCGATGCCGTCGAGCTTCTCGAGCACGGTGGCCGCGTAGTCGGCAAAGCGCAGCGCGGTGTCACGAACGATCCAACCACCCTCGTCCTCAAGAGCCTGGGGCAGGTCCCAGTGGTACATCGTGGGCAGCGGGATGATGTTGCGGTCGCGCAGACCGTCGATCAGGCGCTGGTAGAAGTCGAGGCCCTTCTGGTTGGCCGGGCCGGTGACGTCGGGGTGGATTCGGGGCCAGGCCACCGAGAAGCGGTAGGCCTGAACGCCGAGCTCGGCGAGGAGGTCAAGGTCCTCTTCCCAGCGGTGATAGTGGTCGCACGCCACGTCACCGGTATCGCCGTTGACAACTTTGCCCTTGGTACGACTGAACGTGTCCCAGATAGAGGGAGTGCGACCGTCCTCGGCGACCGCACCTTCGATTTGGTACGCCGCGGTCGAGGTGCCCCAGACAAATCCGTCAGGGAACCGGCGGGGGGACTGGGGGCGGGGGGTCGTCATTCTCTCTCTTCTTGCGGATCGGACGGGGCGGCCACGCCGACCCCCGTGTGAAGTTTTCGGGTTACATACAACTCATCCCCCCGCCCGTGGCCCAAAAAGGCCGCGAGCAGGGGGATGCGTATGCGAAGCGAACTACGGGATGACGATGAAGTCCACCCGGTCGGTGGCCAGAACGATGTTGGAGTTCGGGTCACCGGTGTAGATGTTGTCCGCCACCTGGAGAACCATGGCCGTCCAGGGGTAGGAGCCCTCATTGGTCTCCATACCACCGGTCGTCGTCAGGTCCGACGGGGTCGAACCCGGCGCCGTGTTGGTGTTGGTGAACGTGAAGGTCACATCACCGTTGGCGTCGGTCGTGCCGGTCAGGGTGCCTTCGGTGCCCGGTGAGTAGCAGCCCGGGTGATTGTTCAAGCTCGCCACATCCCAGGTCAACGCATAGTTGCACTGTGAGTAGTTGAGGTTGCTCCGCAGGGTCACCGCTTGGTTGCGAAGCGGCAGTCCGTCCGCACCCACCACGTGCCACGTCGTCGTGACGGTCGCACCGGCGTGGATGTAGTTGCCGTACCAGTGGTCGTTCGAGTTGTAGTACTGGCGGATGAAGTAGTTGAGACCGTTCGCCGTGTCGTCAATCTGCGATCCGACCGTTCCCGTCACCGAGGTCAGTGTGGCGACGTTGGGGTTCGCCACGGTCGGGGCCGGCGCGTGAGGAATCACGATGAAGTCGACGCGGTCGGTGGCCTGGTTCACCTGGGTGGCCGGATTGCCGGTGTAGGTGTCATTGCCGACCTGCAGCAACATGTCGGTCCACACGTACGGGCCCTCGTTACCTTCCATTCCCCACACCGACGTCATGTCCCAAGGACGATTGCCGGTGTAGTCGTTGGTGTTGGTGATCGTGAAGGAGACGTCACCGTTCATGTCGGTGGTGCCCGTCAAAGTTCCCTCGGGGTCCGGCGTGTAGCAACCCGGGTGGTTGTTCAAGCTCGCCACGTTCCACGTCGTCAAGTAGGTGCACGACGAGTAGTTGAGGTTGCTGCGCAACGTCACCGGAGCGTTGGCCATCGGAAGACCATTGGGTCCCGCCACATGCCAGTTCAGGGTGATCGTCGAGCCGGCATCGATGTAGTTGCCGTACCAGTGGTCATTCGAGTTGTAATACTGGCGGATGAAGTAGTTGAGTCCGTTCGCGGTGTCGTCAATCTGAGCGCCCACCGCGCCCGTCACCGAGGTCAGCGTGGCGACGTCGGGGTGAGTCACCGTCGGAGCAATGAACGTGAAGGTGGCCGGAGCCGACTTCTCGTTGGTCTTGCTACCGCTGACCTTCGAGGCGGTGACGGCGCAGTTAGCCAGCGCGCTGGCGTTCAACGCACCCGTGACAGCATCGATCGTGCAGCCGTCGCCGGTCACGGAGAACTTCAACGTTCCCTTGGCGGAACCACCGTCAGCGGTCACCATGATCGGGGCACCGACGTTGCCGTCCCTGTTGGTGTTGGTGATAGTCAGCTTCAGCGGCGCGAAGACGAACGTCTTGGCGGCCGATGTCGCGCTGAGGTATCCACGGCTGGCGGCCTTCGTCGCAGTCACGGCGCAGGTCGTCGGCGTCGCGGCGCTCAACGTGCGGGTCGCGGCCTTGTACACGCACTTGGCACCGGTCACGTGGAAGGTCACCGCACCCGAGCCCGAGCCACCGCGGGCGGTGAGAACAACACTCTGCTTCGCGAGGAAGTGGGTGGCCGAGTTGGACACGGTCAACGTGGCCTGGCTCGCGGGCGCACCCGCACCGAGCAAGTCGCCTGCCGACGCGGTTGACACGAAGCCAATCGCCGACAACGACGACGCACTCACGAGAGCGACGATCGCCTTGGTCGCGGCCACGCGGTGACGACGCACCGCGGCAACGAGTGACACGGCGGCCACGATGGACAGAACTAGGAAAGCGCTTACGAGCACTGGTCTCCCCCTTAGATGAACTACTTCTGAACGCTGATAATAGGTTCGGACCGCCACAGCGGTCAGGCGGTTGCCATTTTCTGGCCGGACCAGGTCACGCCGTGTGGCTGGCGGAAAACTCCTGTTATTACTGAAGTTTCTGACTCTGTCACGGGTCGATAACGCCCCGAGAATCCTGCCGAGTATCAAGTTGTAAGAAACGGCCCCGTTTCACGGCCACCCAACCCGCACCGTGCAGGTCGAGTGGCCGTGGTCACGATCAGCTCGCCGGAATGACGATGAAGTCGACGCGGTCGGTGACTTCGTTCACGGTGGTGTTGGGATTGGCAGTGAACACGCGCTGACCAACCTGGAGCACCATGCAGGTCCAGGGGTAGACGAGTTCATTCGCCTCGGCGCCGGCGGCCGTGGTCAAGCCGGTCGGCCGGTGCAGCGTGCCGGCGAGCGTGGACGCGTCGGTCAACGTGAACGACACGACACCGTTCGAATCCGTGGTGCCCGAAAGGGTGCCCTGCGTGCCACCGCCACAACTCGGGTTGGCGTTCAAACTGCTCGTCGACCAGGTAACGCCCTTGGCGCAGGAGTAAGCCAGGTTGCTCGTCAATGTGACGGCTTGGTTGGCCAGCGGGTTGTTGCTTCCGTCCGTCACCGTCCAGGTCAGCGTGATGGTCGAACCGGCATTGACGTAATAGAAGAGCCAGTAGTCGTTCGGGTTGAAATACGTGTCAAGGAACCACGTCTTGCCATTCACGGTGTCATTCAACTGATCACTGGCGGCACCCGTCACGCTCGTCAGTCGCGCCACCGGGATCGAGCTCTGTCCGCCACCCGCGTTCGGATCCGTGAGTGAGAATGTGAACGTTGCCGGCGAGGAGGTGGCCGCCTGATATGACGCGGTCGCGGCCTTGGTGGCCGTCACGGTGCACGTCGCACCGTCGGCCGTGGCACTGAGCGCTCCGGTCGCGGCGACAATCGAGCAGTTGGCGCCGGTCACGGCGTAGGTCACCGCACCGGCACCCGAGCCACCCGTGGTGAACACCGTCGTCGGTGTGCCCACGACCCCGGTCAACGGGTTATTGCCGATGACGAGCGGAAGTTGTGGTCCGGGGCCGAAGGTAAAGGTCACGATGGCCGATGTGGCCGCACCGTGACCGGTGCCCGCGGCCTGCGAGACCGTCACCGGACACGTACCAGCCGCGTCAGCGATGAGCAGACCGCTCTGGGGATCAATGGAGCAGACCGATCCGGTGGTCGCGAACGTGACCGCGCCGGTGTCGGCCGAACCCGACACGGTGACCGTCAACGGCACACCGACTTGGCCGGCGTGCGACGAGTTCGAAATCACCAGGTTGAAGGGCGTCTTCACGAACTTGAACGTCACGGCCGCCGATGTCGCGGCGGCGTAGGAGCCACTCGCGGCCTTGGTCGCCTTGACGACACACGTCGCCGCCACGCGGGCGCTCAGCGAGCCGGTGGTCGCGTTGATAGTGCAGTTCGCGCCAGTGACTGAGAATTTGACCGCACCCGAACCCGAGCCTCCGGACGTCGTGACCTTGACGCTGGTCCCAATCTTCACCTGGAGCGACGAATTGGAAATCGTGAGAGTGGCCTGCGCCTTGGGTG
>CAWUMA010000024.1:0-8333 GCA_963923835.1 uncultured bacterium | reverse complement strand
CATTGCGCACTGGTCGAAGGCGCATGTGAGGCCGTCGAACATCATCGAAATCAATGAGGCCTTCGCCGCGGTGGGCCTGGCTTCGGCCGACGAACTCGGTCTCGACGAGTCCAAGATCAACGTGAACGGTGGCGCGATCGCCCTCGGTCACCCGGTCGGCATGTCAGGGACACGTCTGGCGATGACCGCCCTGTACGAACTGCGCCGTCGCGGTGGCGGTGTGGCCGCCGTGGCGCTCTGCGGTGGTGGCGGTCAGGGTGACGGCGCGATTCTGCGCACGCTCTAAGACGGCACGAAGGTCGTCACGACCCGATACTGAGCGAGGCCGACGGATTCGTCCTCTCGAATCTCGAACATGGTGGCCGCCCCGAGGGGAAAACCTTCACGGAACTCGTCCGGGACTTCGCTCGCCAGCGTGAGCACGAGCTCCCACACGGTGGGAAAGTGGGCAACCACGATCAGAGAATCCGTGACCGGATCAATCGCCGCAAGGTCGAACAGCAGCTCGTCGCCGGAGACGTCCTGACGACCGTTGTAGATGAGGTTGCTGGTGTGAACTTCGCGGATGAAGCGCAGACCCCCGAATGCGTGCTCGAACGTGTCGCGGGTTCGGCGCGCCGCGCTCACCAACGCCGTGGTGGGGGCCGTATTGAAAAGCCCAAAGGGCTCGGTGAACCGCTCACGGAGTTGACGGGCCTGCTCCACGCCTTCCTCGGTGAGCTCGCGATCGAAATCCGTGCCACCGGGTGGGGTCGGTTCGGCGGCGCAGTGGCGGACAACGGTCAAAGAACGCACCGGCCCATTGTGGCCTTAAACCATCGAGCGTGCCGGAGTCTCGTTTAGCGTGGCGTCGTGCACGTTGCCCTCAGTTACTTCCAAGCCATCATCATGGGAATTCTCCAGGGGGTGACCGAACTGTTCCCGATCTCGAGCCTCGGTCACGGCGTTCTGGTCCCGGCCTGGTTCGGATGGAACAACTTGGTCAGCGGCCAGTCGGCATCGGAATCGTTCTTCCTGGCATTCCTCGTCGGTCTTCACGTCGGCACGGCGGTCGGGCTTCTGGTCTACTACCGCCGCACCTGGATGAAGTTGCTCGGCGGGCTGGGCCGTCAGGTGGGTTCAGGCGGTGTCCGGTCACTGGTTCGCCTCAATGCTCCGGCCACCGACCCCCAGTACCGGTTGCTGGCCCTCCTGGCCGTGGGCACCGTTCCGGTCGGCATCGTCGGCCTCGCGTTCGAGCACAAGTTACGCACCCTGTTCGCGAAACCTTTGGCCGCCGCCATTTTTCTCACCATCAATGGACTCGTGATGTTCCTCGGTGAGTGGCTCATTCGAAACCAGCACAAGCTCCAGCGTTCGGAGGACTTAGCCACTCTCCCCACCACGGGTGCACTGGCGATTGGCGGGGCACAAGTTCTCGCACTCTTTGCCGGCATCTCGCGGGCCGGAGTGACGATGGTCGCCGGACTTCTTCGCGGACTTGATCACTCGGAGGCGGCCGAGCTGTCTTTTCTTCTCGCCACGCCCGTCATCTTGCTGGCTGGGCTGTACAAGATTCCCGACTTGATGGGACACCTCGGTGACGGCGTTCGCGTGCAAACGCTGGTCGGTTCGCTGTGTTCGCTGGTCGCCGCATGGTTTGCCGTGAAGTTTCTGACTCGGTGGTTCAGTACCCGGACCCTCACGCCCTTCGCCCTGTATTCACTTCTGCTCGGCGTCGCGAGCATCATTCGCTTCGCTTAAGGGTTGAGTTGGCGACGTCCGTCGATGGCGCGGCCGAGCGTGACGTCGTCAGCGAACTCAAGGTCGCTGCCCACGGGAAGACCGCTGACGGGTTGCGAGACCACGAGATCGGGCACCTGGGCGAGTAAACGTCCGAGGTAGAGCGCCGTCGCCTCGCCCTCGACGGTGGGGTTGAGGCAGACGATGACTTCTTTCACCGGACCGTGGAGGCGTTGCACCAACTCGGCGATGCGAAGTCGATCGGGTCCGACACCTTCGAGTGGATTGAGCACGCCGTGCAACACGTGGTACGTCCCGTGGAAAACCCCCGAACGTTCGACGGCCATCACGTCGGGCGGACTTTCCACGACACAAATCAATGACTGGTCACGTCGTGCGTCGGCACAGACGGGGCACAGCCCGCCACGTTCGGCGATGTTGCAGCACTGTTCGCAAAAAGCAAGATTCTCACGCATAGTTCCGAGCGAAGTGGCCAAACGTGCGACGTCTTCGGCCGGCTGACGCATCAACCAGAACGCGATGCGTTGTGCCGATTTGGGCCCGACCCCGGGGAATCGCCCCAGTTCATCAATGACCGATTGAAGGGAGGGTGGGTAACTCACGACAATTCTTCAGCGCCGGGGAACATCTCGGCGATGAGGTGGTCGGCCACGGAGTCCACCGACACGGCTGGTTCCGACTCCCCGATTTCGTCGTCGCCCACGTCCTCAACGGTCGGGGTCGGCTTGGGTCGGCGCACCGGAGGCGACGGCGGAGCGGCGGATAGCGAGATGGACGTGTCAACAATCCACTGGACCTGGACGGGTGATTTGAACTCGAACTCCAGTGCATTGCGCAGTGCGGCGGCGTAACTTTCAGCGCCCTGACGAATCTCTTCGCTCGGGACGGCGATCGTGACAACCGTGCCCTCGACCGATCGCACCTGGGCCGCCTTCAAGACGAATTGGGTGGCTTTTGACGTTCGGGGCACCACGGACGCCGCGAAGCGTCGTGAGAATTCATCGACAACTGGCAGTCCGCCCGCGGACGATTCGGCCGGGACCGGCGCGCTCTCCACGCTCACGGGTGGAGTTGTCACGACAGGGACAGATTCCGGCGCCGGTGCGGAGGCGGAAGTAACCGATCCAATAGGACGCAAGTTGGGGGCAGGGGTCGGAGCGGGAGTGGGTGCCGCACGGGGCCCCGATCGCTCTAGATCGTCGATGCGCTGAGCCAAGGCATCGAGTGACCGGTCCAAGTCGGGGCGCACGAGCCGGACCAGGGCCACTTCAAGAATGGCCTGCGGGGCGGGGGCGCTCTTCATGTCGCGCATTGTCGAACCGAGTGATTCGAGCACCCGAACGGTCATCGCCAAGCCCACTTCACCACCCCACGCAGCCAGAGTGTCGCGTTCGGCGCCGGCCACGTCAGCGAGGTCGGGAGAAACCTGTAGGAGGAAGGCCTGACGAACCGCGGCCGCAAGATCGATAGCAACCTGTTCAGCCTCCCACCCGTCGGCGAGGAGGGTGGCCAGTGCGGAAAGAGTTTCCCCCGCATCACGGCGAGCCAACGCATCGAGGATGCCGTCGAACGGCGGACGATCTGAATCAATCTGACCGGTGGCGACCAGTCGGTCGAGAGCACTGAGTGCGTCACGAGCCGAACCCCGACCCAATCGCACCGCCGCATCAACCGCTTCGTTCGTGGTGTCAAGGCCGGCGCGCGAGGTGACGTCCGACAAGAGGTCTTGCAACGTTTCGGCCGGAAGGAGCCGAAACTCCAGATGCTGGGTTCGCGAACGAAGTGTCGGGAGAACCTTGTGTGGATCGGTCGTGGCGAGCACGAAAACAACGCGCGACGGCGGTTCCTCGAGAGTTTTCAGCAGGGCCGCACTGGCGTTCTTTGAGAGCTGGTGCACCTCGTCAAGAATGAACACCTTCCACCGACCTGCGGCCGCCTGCCAAGCGCTGTCGGTGAGCGACCGCATGTTGTCGACGCCGTTGTTCGAGGCGGCGTCAATCTCGACAACGTCAAGTGATGCGCCCCTCGTGATGGCCACGCAGCTGTCACACACATCACACGCGTCACCGTCAACGGGGTTGTCGCAATTGAGCGCCTTGGCAAGAATGCGAGCCGTGGTGGTCTTGCCGGTTCCGCGTGGACCAGAAAAGAGGTAGGCGTGGACCACCCGCTGGTGGGCGACGGCTCCCTGAAGGGCGCGCACCACATGATCCTGACCACGAAGCTGAGCGAAAGTTTGGGGTCGAAAGCGCCGGTACAGCGACGTCACGCCGTCGTTCGCGGGAGCATCGGCCATGCGGTCATGCTAACGGCGGGGTGTGAGGCGCCGAGGTCCAAAGCGATGGCCAGGCGATCCGTGGCACCCGGCACAACCCGCTGAGAGCTGCTGGCTTCCACCCCTGACTCGGTTCACGAGCGGCCGTCGCACGGGACCCGACCACCGCTTTCGACCTCGGCGGCTCAAGGCTACCTGAGAGGCTTCGCGCGCAATCAGGTAGCCTTGAACACTGCGCCGTTGCCCGCAACGACGTCATGGAGAAGTGCGAGAGCGGCCGAATCGGCACGATTGGAAATCGTGTGAAGGGAAACCTTCCGTGGGTTCAAATCCCACCTTCTCCGCCAGCTCTGGGTTCCCCCAGACAAACGAATTACTTGTACGTGAAAGTCAAAAAGTTCGAGACGCCCGTCTGGGTGTGAATTCGAACCTGGTAGCGACCGAAGATGTACTTGGGCACCAGCACGTTGCAGCGCGTCACCAGGGGGCAACGGGTGTAAGTACCGTACGGCCCGAAAGTCGCGTACACGACGCCATTGCTGCTTCGCAGATTGGTTCCGATCACGGCAATCGTCGCTCCGCGTACTGCGGTCACCGGCACGAGTGCAGTGATATGAGGCGCCGGCGTGATCGTCACGGCCGACGCGCTGGACGCACCCGTCCATGACAACGGGGCGACGGCCGCGGCGACAACAGCCACCCTTGCCAGACGGTTGACGTGACGAAAGAGCACCCGCGGGCGCCAGTCGGTTGAACTTTTCATTTGTGCCTCCCATGGCCAGACGTTCAGGGACGTCAGTAGAAGCACGCTAAGACGGCACCCAACGATTCACCAGAGGGACAAAGTCAGTTCATCGCATTGCGATGTTGGCTCACCGAACCCCACTGGGCTGCGTCGCGGAGGGCGAGTCAATGTAGCCAGGACTCACGGCGATAGTCGACAGGTCCAGGTACGCCGGGTCAACGGCGATGACGCCAAAGCGGACCGTGTACCCGCCACCTGCGTCGCCACCGCCAACGGCACCGTCGTACACCCAGATCGGTAACAGCACCGCGGAGCCGTCACGCAGACTGAAGACGCCCCAACGCATGGTCGCCGCCGTGAGGTGAACCTTTACCGTTTGCGCGGGCACCGAATACAACGCCCCGGTCATGCCGGTAGCCGATGGGGGTTCAGTGGTGGTGGGCGTGACGACACCGTCGGCGCTTCGTTCGGTGATTCCACCACCGCGACCCGGCGTCGAACTCGCCGACATGAAGTCGTAACACACGATGGGTTCACCGGATAGACCCGTCGACCCCGTGGCGCCGCTCGAACCAGTGGAGCCGGTTGAGCAACCCACCCCACCGGGGTACGAGCCGGTCGGACCAGTGGCGCCCGTCGGGCCCGTGGCTCCAGTGGGGCCCGTCAGCGGCGAACCAGTTCCCCCGAAGCAGACCACGGGCGGACCAACGGGCCCCGACGCACCCGATGATCCGGTCGTCCCAGTGGGCCCAGTGGCTCCCGTGAGTTCCTGACAGCCCGACGAGAACAGCATCGGCCCGGTGGGTCCCGTGGCTCCCGTTGCCCCGGTAGCTCCCGTTGCGCCGGTGGCTCCGGTTGCCCCCTCCACGTGAGCCATCACTGCGTGTGCCGAACGCGCAGTCATCGTGGGCGAGGCGGTCGCGGCGTAGTACGCACCCGAGGCGCACGCGCCGTTGAGTGCGCACGACATGATCGATGTCTGGACGTTGATGTTGGACACGCCCGAAGCCGCCGAAGTCGTGGGGTAACTCGCCAGAGGCGTGGCCTCGAAGGCGTAACCCTGAGCATTCAGCACTTCGCCGTGGGCCCCGAAACTGATGATCAGCTTCATGGTCGTTTCATTCCCATCGACCACGTACGGCGCTGACTCGTCGACCGCGCCCACCAAATCGCCGGCGCTCACGGACGCGGGGGACAACTCACCCACCTCGGGCCCGGGAAGAGCGGGGGCGGTGACATTAAAAAGATTCGCGTAGTAGGCCGAACCGTGAGCCAACGGGCCATCGCCGTAGGCGACACCCGAGGAGACGCTCCACGTGGCGTAACCACCGGAGCTCTGGATGGAGGCGTAAGCCCCTGACGACTCATTCGAGAGCGTGATGACACCGGTGGTTGGGGTGCTCGCCGCATCGGGGAACGCGACACCGAGCGCACGAGCCGCGTCACGCAGCGTGGCCTCGAGATCTGACGGAGCAGTGAGTCGGTAGGCCATCGCGCGGCCCGTATCGGTCGACAACGCGTCTTGGCCTGTGAACACGTAGTTCGTGGGCGCAATCGCCATGGTCGCCATCATTCGGCCACCCGAGGGGGTTTGACTGGCCGAGGCAAAACTCAGAATCGGCGGGAGGGCCTGGGTCGTCAGCGCGGAGAGGCCGGCCACGGCCGCTGTCATCGTGAGCACCGTGCCACTCACGGCCGCGGCCATGCGGCGCTTGAACACCGCCAACCCCACGGGTATCCGTGACGTCATGGCGCGACCAATCATCGCGTCGGCGTTAACGGGCTGGTACTCCCAGCCGCGCGCCGGGTCGGCGTTCGTCAGCTCTTCGATCGACATGTTCTCTCCTTGACCACGTAGTTCTGTCCGGTCGGTCGGTCGACTTACAGCCGAATCAGCCCGCCGACATCAGTTCGCGAAAACGACTGGTGGCGCGCGACAACCGCACAGCAGCCGTGTCCCTCGACAGAGACAGTGCACGAGCGATTTCGTCGGTGCTGAGGCCATCCCAGGCACTGAGAAGCAGGACTTCACGGTCGCCCTCGCTCAGGCGGGCCAGAGCTCGACGCACCGCGTCGTCAGCCACCACCACATCCTCGGCGGACGATGACACGTCCGAGGGGCGCACACGGGACTCGGCCGCATCCCGGCGGCGCCGTGCCCGCTGCTGGTTTCGCAACACGTTGCGCGCCACACCAATCATCCAGGCCACGTCGGCGTCGGGCACGGCGTCAAATCGGCGCCACGCCACCGACAACGTTTCCGAGACCACGTCATCGAGGTCGGCCTCGGTCAGCGGGAACAGTCGACGACGTACGTAACTGGCCACCGGGCCGAGTGCCGAATTGGCCAAGGCTCGGAATTGGTTTTCGCGGGAGGCCGACATTTGTTCTTTCTGTCCGGTGACGCCAGTTTCTTACAAATTGCCCTGCGGCCGCAATTGCTAACGGCGAGATTGGAAGAATTCACGCAATAACGAGGCCGACTCCACGGCCCCGACGTCGTAGGTGAGCGACGCCTCGTGCAAAAGCCGGGGGTCGTTCAGGACGTTGTAGCGCGAACCGACGGCCCCCGCCTTATCGTCGAGCGCCCCCATAACCACCCGGGCGACACGGGCGTTCAGCAAAGCTCCCGCACACATCACGCACGGTTCCAAGGTCACGTAGACGGTGGCCCCATCCAGGCGCCAACGACCAATTCGTTCGGCCGCTTGGCGTAGGGCCACCAATTCGGCGTGGGCCGTCGGATCGTTGTCGCACTCCCTCCGGTTCTCGCCCTCTCCAATCACCTCGCCGTCGAGGACGATCACACAGCCGACCGGCACGTCATCGTGGGCGGCCGCCTGACGAGCCAGTTCGAGGGCTCTCGTCATGTGCATCTCGTCTGCGCTCACCGGGACGAGCGTAGGGCGCGAAGCGCCCTTGGAAGGAGAGGCGTCGACACGGTAGACTCGTCCACGGAGGGGTGCGAGAGCGGCCGAATCGGGCAGTCTCGAAAACTGCTGTGTCTACGGGCACCGTGGGTTCAAATCCCACTCCCTCCGCCACACGAAACGGGTGACTACGGTCACCCGTTTCGTCATTTACGGCCTTCGTAGGGCACAACTACGCTTGAAGTACCGACAAAGGAGTCACCGTGGTGTCCTCACTGGAATCGACAATCGGCACTGAGCGCAAGCTCGTCACAGAACTTCCCGGGCCGCGCTCGCGTGAACTGCACGCTCGACGCCATCAGAGTGTCAGCGCCGGTCTGACCCAGGGCTTCCCTGTTTACATCGACCGCGCCGCCGGGGCCATCCTCGTGGACGTTGATGGCAACCACATCTTGGACCTCGGCTCGGGCATCGCGGTGACAACCGTGGGCCACGCCGTGCCCGAGATCGTCGAAGCCGTCTCGTCCCAGGTGGCGTCGTTCACCCACACCTGCTTCATGGTCAACCCGTACGAGGAGTACGTCGAGGTCTGCGAAGAGCTGGCCCGTCTCACCCCCGGTGACCACGCCAAGACCTCGGCCCTGTTCAACTCGGGCGCCGAAGCCGTTGAAAACGCGGTGAAGATCGCCCGACTCGCCAC
>CAWUMA010000023.1:0-8365 GCA_963923835.1 uncultured bacterium | reverse complement strand
TCGTTGGTCAGGATGACGAACTCCCAGAGGTCGAACAAGTCGTCACGGCTCGGTTCGTTTTCCAGAGTCGGCTGGAATGACCCGTCTTCGGGGGGCAAGGTGAAGGACACGACTACTTGCCCCTCACTCTCCAGCCACGCTTCCGGGCAAGTTCCGAACGAGTGGGCCACGTGTTGCGGGGCGCGGGATTTGTGCCCAGCGGCTTGGGTGTGATGAACCTAGCTGAAATCTCACCGCCGCCAATAATTGAAACGGTCTTGCTGCTGCTATCGAAGTGCCAGCCCTCGGAGCACGGCCACATGCGTTGTCCGGTTTCCCAAATGACCTCAATGAACCATCCGGGGCATTCCGTCACCAAACACTTGCGTCGATTACCGGTTGTTCGACCTTCGACGACACCGCTAAGGCTCAAGACGGTGAGCCCTTCTTCAACTTTGCCGTTTTCAAGGAGGCCAAAAGAATCCGGCCAGCCTTCTATTTTGGAGCAAAGATTCCCTCGATAAAGATCCCTGAACTGCTCTGGTGTGGTGCTTGCTGGTTCACCTGGAAAGAGTGCCGAAACGAGTTTCCCGAATTTCTCCGCGTTGGTCACGTAAGAGAGTCTCTTTACTTCTGCCCAATATTCCATATACGGACAATGGCACAGGGGTGTGACATGGTGACAGGGCCAGCAGTGTCCTAGCCATGGCTAGGACAACCACCGTTTGGTGGTCGAGACCGGCGTCGATCCGGTGACCCCACGCTTTTCAGGCGTGTGCTCTACCAACTGAGCTACTCGACCTCGGACACCCTTGCGGGTGTTCGGCGGACCTGACGGGATTTGAACCCGCGACCTCCGCCTTGACAGGGCGGCGTGCACTCCGAGCTGCACCACAGGTCCAGAGCCCCGGTTGCCCGAGGCGCAGAGAACGAGTCTACACGGTAACGCAGGGGCCTCCCGAAGCCGGTTTCGGCACGCGCAACACCCATGTGAGACCAGTGGGTTTGGGCCACACTTCCTTGCTGGTTCGGTGTGGGCAAACAAAAAGGGCGCCGCTTTCGCGGCGCCCTTCTGGTGAGAGTTTGGGTTTCGGCTAGTAACTCAGACCGCAGTAACCGCCACCCGCGTTCACCCAGTTCTGCTGAACCAAGTAGTAGTAGTTAGTGGTCACGCCGTTGATAGTGGTCGCGAAGATCACGTTGTAGTTGGCGCCTGCGTTAGATGCCGTGCCGGTCGGAACCTTGTTCACGGTGCCGAAGTTCCACGCACACTTGTCCCCGTTCTCGTTGCCCTGTGCGTCGTACCAGGCATTGAGCTGCGGGTCGGAGGCCGTTTCTTCGAGTTCGTGAACGATGACACTGACCATGCCGTCACCGATCCAGTCAGCGTTGGGGCTGCTGGTCGAGGACAGGTTGCCCGACACGCAGGCTCCGGTGTTCGCGGAGGGGTCACCGACCATCGAGTACTTGATGGTCTTGCCGTTCATCGTTCCGTACGAGTGGTATCCGCAGTACTGCGTGAGGAAGCCTGAGACCGCGACGTTTGCGGCGGTCAAGACGTAGTACAGACCGTTGGCATCGGTGGGCAGGGCGCCCGATGTGAGCACGTTGTTCACGATGGTCGTGATGTCCGACTGGGCGAGCGACAGGCTCGTGGCGGCCACGTTGGTCGAACCGGCCAAAACCACCGAGTTGGGGACCTTGACGTTGCTGGCGTTGTAGTACGTCGTGTTGATGTTGAAGTAAGACGAACCGCCGACACCCTGCAAGAAGTTGTTGATCACGGTCTGGCGGGCGGCCGCGCCACTCCAGTCGCCGTACCAGATGGTGTACACGTTGATCGTGTTGGTCATCACGGGTCCGTTGTGGTACGAGATGCCATTGTTCGTGGTGCCCGCGCTCGGCGTCACCGCGGCCGAGTTGGGCGACCAGGCGCTGGTGCCCACGCTGTTGGTGGCCGAGACGCCAAAGACGTACGACGTCGTGGACGACAGGTTGTTCACGGTGTAGCTCGTGGTCGTGATCGCCGAACTCGCGGTGGTCCAGGTCGAACCGCTGTCCGAGGAGTAGCGCACCGCGTAGCTCGAAATCGCCGCGCCGTTGGCCGACGGAGCCGACCATTTCACTGTTACTGACAACGTGCCGGCGGTGACGGTCGGAGTGCCCGGAGCGTTCGGAGCGGCGGCGGTCGGTGAAGCGGGAGCCGACGGCGACGAGTACGGTCCCTGGCCGGTCGAGTTCACCGCGGCGACCTGGACGATGTACGAGTTAGCGGCCAGAAGGCTGTTGATCGTGTACGACAACGTCGTGACCGACGAGCTCGCCGTCGTCCACGTGCCACCGCTGTTGGCGCTGTATTGCACCACGTAGTTCTTGATGGCGCTGGTTCCGGTGCTGGTCGGCGCGGTCCACGCGGCCGAGATGCTGCCCACACCCGCGGTCAACGTCGGCGTTCCCGGGGCGCTTGGCGGCGTGCCACTGCCCGGCTTCTGACGGGTCGTCGCAGTGCCGGTGGTGGATGCCGACGACTGACCTATCGCGGCCTGCTCGACTGCGTCGATGCTCTGGACGCCGGCTACGGCGTGAGCAGAGTTGGCAGGGAAGTAGTCCGCCGACGGCGAGGCGACGAAGCCCGGCACCCGTGAACTCGACGCGGCCGACGAGGCCACGGTGGGGAGTCCCCAACTCAAGGCCAGGGTGGCCGCGACGAAGCTGAAACGGATGGAACGCTTACTCATGCGTTCAAATCTAACGCTGAATCGAATTCACTTCTAACGACTTACAGAGCGGTACGGATAACTGAATTCTCTCGAAAATCGGTGCGACCGTGAGGGGTGATGACCCAGGCTGCTTGGCGGCCGGCGACGTGCCACTCCGTAGGCCCGCCCACGATGGCCGTCTCTTCGTCAATCCCGATCAGGGTTTCCCCGTCTCGCGGGGCAAGAAAGTGGTCAAGGACGTGGGGAATGGCCCGATGGAAATAGTCAAAGTGGGGAATGACTCGAAGATGCGGCAAGAGTCCGAGGCCCGGTGTGTGCCCCCGCTTGGGATGGCGGAGTGAGGGAATCCACGAGGTCATGGCCATGGCACCCGCGGAACAGCCCGCCAGCGCGGCTCCACCACGCCACTCCTCCACGATGGCCCGCCACACCGCCGTGTCGCGCAGGGTGTCCGCGAGGTATCCGGGGTCACCACCCGAGAGGTAGATAAGCCCGGCTCCGCGGACGGCGCCTGCGAACTCGGGGTTGTCGGCGTCGACCCGGTTGTTCACCGGGATGATCACAGGCTCGACACCGAGACGTCGAGCCTGGGCTCGGCCCAAGTCATGCCAGTAGGCGAGGCGATCAGCTCCCTCGGGTGCCGCCGCAGTGGCGAGTTGCACGTAGCGGGGAGGGCGACCATCAATGAGCGCCCCTTCGACGCTGGCCATCACCTCGAGGTACTCACCCGATCCGACGAGCGCGAGGGGGCCGGGGCGGGTGTTCGTCTCTCCCTGCTCGGCTGCCATGGCGACAGTCTCGCAGGGAGAGACGTGATGCGTTACGCCGCGTAGACGAGGCGCGGCAACAGGGTCACCCGGTCGGCGACGGCGCGCAGCTGCTGGCTGAGTGAACCCTCGCGAGCAACAACGTCAATCGACGCTCCAGTGGCCTTGTAGCGGCTCGCCAGATCGGCGAAGTAGTGGTCACCGGACAAGATGACCAGGCGCTCCAGCGAACCCATGGGGTAGTGCCGGAGCATGAACTCCTCAATCGCCCGCTCGGCGCCGTCGGCACCCTTCTTCTGGACCAGACGAACGCCTTCCCACGCCGCGTGGAAGTGGAACAGCTCGGGAGCGGCGCTCACGCCACACACCGTCAGTCCCAGGGCGCCCACCTTCGAATCGAGTTCGTCACGGAGCTGACGCACATGGTCGGGGGTGGTGATCGGTCCGGCGACGAGGTTCTCGGCGTCGAGCAGGCTCAGGGTCTTGTTGTGCATTTGGAATCCTTTCAAGATTCTTCGAGGAGGGGCACCGTGCCCCGCCGCACATAAGGACACCAGGGGGGTGTCACACGACGAATTCCGGCCAATTCTTCGGCGGTAGCCTTGCCGGTCATGGCCGAGAACTCCACCGCCGTCGGGGTCGAGGTCCGGGGTGTCACTAAGCGCTTCGGTGACCATGCGGCCGTACGTGGGGTCGACCTCAGCGTGGCGCGCGGGGAGTTCTTCACCATGCTCGGGCCGTCGGGCTCGGGCAAAACGACGTTGTTGCGGCTCATCGCCGGATTTGAACTTCCCGACGAGGGCACTATTTCACTCGGTGGCACCGACGTCACCCGTACGCCGCCATACCAACGCGGCGTTAACACGGTCTTTCAGGACTACGCCCTCTTTCCTCACATGACCGTCGCCCAGAACGTGGGGTACGGCCTTCGCGTTCGCCGTGTTTCTCCGAGCGAGCGCACGCGGCGCGTGGAGGAAGCACTGGCCATGGTTCGCATGGACGAATTCGCCTCCCGTCGGCCGGCTCAGCTGTCTGGTGGTCAGCGCCAGCGGGTGGCTCTGGCCCGCGCCATCGTCAACGAACCCGAGGTGTTGCTACTTGACGAACCGCTCGGTGCACTGGACCTGAAGTTGCGCCAGGAGATGCAAGTCGAGCTCAAGCGCATCCAGCGCCAGATTGGCATCACGTTTCTCTACGTCACGCACGATCAGGAAGAGGCACTCACGATGAGTGACCGCCTCGCCGTGTTCCGTGACGGACGCATTGAACAGGTGGGTCACCCCGCCGAGGTGTACGAACGCCCGGTGAGCGAATTCGTCGCGGGCTTCGTCGGCACGTCTAACGTTCTCGAGACGCCCACCGGCCGGGTGGTCGTGCGTCCCGAGTACGTCGTGTTGGGCCGCCCCGGCGAATCCCCCCGCGCCATCGCCCACGACGGGGCCGTCACCGACGTGGCCTACGTGGGAATGGTGACGCGCGTCCGCGTGGCCACCGATGCCGGACCTACCATGACGGTCGTGCGCCAAAATCAGTCGCACCGCGCCGATCACGCGGTGACGATGGGCGAGCGCGTCGTCGTGTCGTGGGACCCCGCCGACCAGGTGGCGTTGCCCGACGGGCGATGAGATCTTTTGCAGTACCAACAACAAGGAGAGAGATGATGCGAGCGCGAACGATTCGTTCCCTCACCGCGGCCCTGACCGCCCTGACCCTGGGTGCGCTGACCCTGCCGGCCGTGGCCGGCGCGTCGAGTACGCCCCCGACGCAGTCGATGAAGCCCCAGGCTTCGGTCGGCGCCGGCGAGGGGCACCTCAACCTGATCGCGTGGGAGGGCTACGCCCAGCCGCAGTGGGTCAAGCCCTTCACCAAGGCCACGGGTTGCGTCGTGACGGCCAAGTACGCCGGCTCCTCGAGCGAGATGGTGTCGTTGATGGCCAACGGTGGTGGTCACCAATACGACCTGGTGTCGGCATCGGGTGACGCGGACCTTCGTCTCATCTACGGCGGCAACGTCAAGCCCGTCAACATGAGCCTGATTCCGTCGTGGAAGGACTTCCACCCGTTCCTGAAGTCGCCGGGCTTTAACACGATCAACGGCGTGCACTACGGCGTGAGTTACGAGTTCGGCCCGAATGTGTTGCTGTACTCGACCAAGACCTTCACCAAGGCCCCGTCGTCGTGGTCGGTGCTCTACAACAAGACCTACAAGGGCAAGATCACCGTGCCGAACAACCCGATTCAGATTGCCGACGCGGCGCTCTACCTGCAGAAGGTTCGCCCCTCCCTGGGCATTACCGACCCTTACGAACTGAACAAGACCCAGTTCGACGCGGCGGTCGCTCTGTTGAAGAGTCAGCACCCGCTCATCAAGAAGTACTGGGACCTCGCCAGTCAGGAAATCTCGTTGTTCCAGAACGGTTCGGTGGTAGCCGGCGCGGCGTGGCCGTACCAGACCAACACGCTGGTGGCCGCGAAGGCCAAGGTGGCTGACACAATCCCGTCTGAGGGTGCGACCGGCTGGGCCGACTCGTGGTTGCTCGCGACAAATGCCCCACACCCGAACTGCGCCTACAAGTGGATGGCCTGGGCTTCGACGCCCAAGGTGCAGGCCCAGCAGGCCATCTACTTCGGTGAGACGCCGGCCAACACCAAGTCCTGCGCCTACATGGACGCTCAGTCGGCGGGATCGTGCGCCCAGTACCACGCCAACGCCCCCGAGTCCTACTTCGCGACCATCAAGTTCTGGAAGACGCCGCTGGCGGCCTGTGGGAACGGCAAGAACGACTGCATGGACTTCACCAAGTGGCAGCAGGCGTGGACCTCGATCACCGGGTAGTTACCCCTTTTTCTGACCGCACCGGGGCGGCGCTGTGGCGCCGCCCCTGGCTGCGGGCCGCCTTGACGTTGAGCCCGCCACTGGCGTGGTTCCTCATTGTGTACGTGGCGTCGTTGGTGGTTCTTCTCGCGACGGCCTTCTTCACCACGGACCCCCTGACGGGGGGCGTGGTGTATCAGGCGACGTGGTCGAACTTCGTCCAAATCTGGACCGACCCGGTGTACCGAAGCATCATTTGGCGCACGGTGGTGATGGCGGTTGTGGTGACACTCACCGACGCCGTGTTCGCCGTGCCCGTGGCCTTCTACCTCGCCAAGGTCGCGTCGGCCCGTGCGCAACGTTTCGCGCTCGCGGCCATCCTCTTGCCCCTCTGGGCGAGTTACCTCGCCAAGGTCTACGCGTGGATCTCCATCTTGTCGGACAAGGGCGTTCTGCCGAGCGTGGAATCTCATCTCGGACTTCCCGTGAGTCATCTCGCGTATTCGAATGCAGCGATGTGGATTGTCTTCTCCTATCTCTGGCTGCCCTTCATGATTGTCCCCCTCTACGGCGCCTTTGAACGAGTACCAAATTCGCTTCTCGAGGCGTCATCGGATCTCGGAGCGGGAACGTGGCGGACGTTGCGATTCGTCGTTCTCCCTCTCGTACTTCCGGGGTTGGTGGCGGGCTCCATCTTCACGTTCTCGTTGACGCTGGGTGACTTCATCACGCCCCTGCTGATTGGCGGTGCGAGTTCGAACTTCATCGGCAACGCCATCTACGACTCGGCACTGAGTGGCGGCAACCTGCCCTTCGCCGCGGCCTTGGCGTTCGTCTCAATTGTGATTATGGGCGTCTACCTCGCACTGGCGCGCGTGGCGGGTGCGTTCGAGGCTCTATGACCCTGCCCCGTTGGCTTCGCGTGTTACTCACCGTGTTCACCGGTGGCGTGGTGGCCCTTCTGCTGATCCCTCTCGTGGTGATCGTCGTCTTCGCGTTCGATAAGTCCGTTGTGCCAACTGTTCCGATTCACGCGTGGACGCTGTCGTGGTTCTCTGTCGCGTGGCACGACCCCGCCGTGCGTGGTGCCCTGGCCCTGAGCCTCGAAGTGGGTCTCGCCGCAACGGCCCTGGCGTTGGTGCTCGGCACATTGGTGGCTTTTGGGCTCCACCGTTTTCGATTCTTCGGCCGCGACGTCGTGTCACTGATGCTGGTCCTGCCCATCGCCCTGCCGGGCATTGTGACCGGATTGGCGTTGCAGTCGGCCTTCAATGCGACGGGCGTCGCTTTTTCGATTCTCACAATCATCGTGGGTCACGCGACGTTTTGCATCGTGGTCGTCTTTAACAATGTGGTGGCCCGGCTTCGCCGGACTCCCACCTCCTTCATCGAAGCATCGGCCGACCTGGGGGCCCGGCCGTGGCAAACGTTCTGGTTCGTCACCCTCCCGGCAATTCGTCCCGCTCTTGTGGCCGGGGGTCTCCTGGCCTTCGCCCTGAGTTTCGACGAGGTGATCGTGACCACCTTTACGGCGGGGGCTCAAAACACCCTGCCACTCTGGATTTTCGGTGCAATTCGGCTCGGTCAGCAGCTTCCCGAGGTAAATGCCGTGGTCGTGGGGGTAATTGTCCTGACGCTGGGCCCCCTGGTGGTGGCCGCCCGGCTCTCGGGCGGGGAGAGTCTCGCCTCCCGAGGCCCGTCGCGCGCCTAATTCAATGGCCGAAGGCCCTTCGGCTGGGTGTTAGCGTGGTCGGAGAATAAGGGGCCCTTACAGGCCCTGATTTTCGTACAGAAATGGAGATGTTGTGAAGACCATCCGCAAGTTCCTTGCTGTCACGCTGGCCGTGCCGGCAATTGTGTCGGCTTTGACAATCACCGAGGCCTCGGCCGCCGTGCGTCCGCACGCCGCCGCCACCTTGGTCGCCACGGCCGGTAACGGTCAGGCGAACGTGATCTGGAGCGCCGGAGACCACACGATCAGCCACTACGTGGTGACGTCGTCCCCGGGTGCTTTCACGTGTGACACGGAACAGACGTCGTGCGTGATTCAGGGCTTGACCAACGGCACGAGCTACACGTTCTCC
>CAWUMA010000022.1:0-8518 GCA_963923835.1 uncultured bacterium | reverse complement strand
GCGCCATCGAGTACCTCCGCTTCAGTGACGTGGGAGGCATTCCCACCGCCATTGATGTGATGAATCGGGCCGGCGTGTTCACGGTCGGCCTGGCGGGAGAGTCACCCCACTCCCTCTACGACCTGGATCTCGGTTCAAGTCCGGTTGCCCTTGTGGTTGGCGGAGAAGAAAAGGGGTTGGCTGCTTTGACCCGGAAGCGCTGCGGCGCCGTTGTTTCCATTCCTCAGTTAGGGAGAATCAGCTCTTTGAATGCAGGGGTTGCCGTTTCTGTTGCGGCGTTCGAAGTGGCGCGGCAGCGGAAAGTTTCCGGAAATTTAAAGTAAATTTCTTCTTCTTCGCGGGCGACCATTGTGGTTAGAGACAACCGAATTGGGGAAAAGTAAATGAAGTACAAAGCAAGACTCGTATCGACAGTTGTTGCTTTGTCATTTCTCATGACAGCGTTTATGCCTGGCAATGCTTTTGCCGGAACTTTTCACACCGTCACGTTTGCGGAGAATGCGGGACCTTCTGATACAAAGACCGCTTCTCAGACAGCTGATCATCCGACGTATCTGACTGGGCTTGGACTTCTTTCTCCAACGTTTCAGAACCCTGGCTACACATTTGCGGGTTGGAATACCAGCCCCGACGGCAGCGGCACCTCATATGAAGACGGGGGGCTTTATGACTTCACTTCGTCAATACTTCTGTACGCCATCTGGCAACACTCCTACTTCACGGTCACATTTGCTCAGAATCAAAACCTGAGTGACTCAGTAATCGCTACCCAGACTTCTAACTCGCCGACGGCATTAACTCAATTCTCGAAGCTAAACCCGACGTTTACTAATCCGAATCAAACGTTTGTCACCTGGAATACAGCGTCCGATGGGTCCGGACAAAGTTATGCCGATGGTGCGGTCTATTCATTCAGTGGATCGATTGTCTTGTTTGCAATCTGGTCAGGACTTCCAAAGTTCTCCATCAGTCTTGACCCAAATGGTGCTCGCGGAAGCTTGAGTCCACTCCATCAGGAGTTAGGTAAGAGCGTCACTCTTCCAAATGCGGACTTGCTTTCACGACAGGGCTTCCAATTCATTGGATGGTGTGCCGACTCCTCGGGAACTGGAAATGTGATTTCTGCTGGCGGCTCAATTTCTGTGAGTAAGGACACGACGCTGTATGCCATTTGGCAACAGTCGCCCTCCACATATCTCGTTAGTTTCAATCCTCGCGGTGGGACTGTTTCGCCCAGTTCTGAGGCCTATATTCCCAACGGGGCTTCCGTCGTACTCCCTGGGCCAGACAATGGCGACCAGGTATTCCTCGGGTGGTTCACCTCGGCTACCGGTGGAACCTTTGTTGGAGGATCGGGTTCAACTTATGTCCCAATCCAAGACGTGACGCTTTACGCACACTGGGGAAGCCCTCCTTCGCTGTACCAGGTGGCTTTTGAAGCTGGGGGTGGTTCAGCTCCTGTGGTGGCTAGTTCATATCAAGTCGGCGGCGCGTTGGTCGTACTTCCGACTGCAAGTTGGGCGGGCCATTTGTTCGTTGGTTGGTACGACAACGCCACTGCCGGAAGTTTGGTTGGTGTGGCGGGGCAGACGTTCGCACCCACGCAGAACACGACCCTCTACGCCCACTGGGTCGAGATCCCGGCCGACCGTCAGTACGGGTACATCCGTGGTTTTGCCAAGAATTCCGCGAAGCCCTCAAATGCCACGAAGAATCAAGTGATGGCGCTCGCGCGAGCGGTGAAGAATCGCCACGCCAGTCTGGTGACTCTCTGGGGCTTCACGGCTCGAGTGGGGAGCGCATCTCACAGCATCGGCATTAGTCGTCAGAGGGCGTCCCAAGTGAAGGCTCTCCTGATTAAAGATCTCAAGAAAATTAGGGCCGGAACGGTCACGGTCCATTCAGCCGGCCAAGGTATCTGGCCGATTTCGGGAAGCCGGGACGCCAACTGCGTTGAGGTGTTCCTCCGTTAGGCGGACGGTTGATTCCAGTTTTCTGGGAGTGTCTCGGTGCAGTGGGGGCAACGCGTAGCGCGAATGTCAATTTCTGTGTAGCAACGTGGGCACGGTGCCTTGGGAAGTGACGCCGCCGTATCGAGACCGAGTCGACGTCGGAGTGCATTGAGGGGCTTCACGACAAGGAAGAAGAGCGTCGCCGCGACGACAATCAGCGACACCAGGGAGTTCACGACGATCCCGTAATGAAACGCCGTCCCGTGAATCTGAAAACTGAGATCGGGGAAGTTATGGTGGCCCCAGATGGAGGCAATCAGGGGCGTGAAGAGGTTCGTCGTGATCGACGTGACCACCGCCGTGAAGGCGGCTCCGAGGGCGACACCGATGGCCAGGTCGACGGCGTTCGCCCTCAGGGCGAAGGATCGGAATTCCTTCAGGGTCGAGGCGAAGCGTTCGACGGTGTCGTTCAGTTTGTCTTTCATTGTGCCTCCTGCGAGCCGGTGGTGAGATTCGAACTCACGACCTAGCGATTACAAATCGCTTGCGCTACCACTGCGCCACACCGGCGGTAGGTCAAAGATTACCGGAGACACTGTGAATGGCTCATTTTGCTTGCTTCTTGGCGGTCTCTCCTTGATTCAGGCAAGTCCATCTTGATGGCCGCTCGTGGCATTCTGAGGTCATTGAGTTCCGCGCGGCGTTCCACAGAAAGTCGGTGGATGACGTCGAGCGAGTGGGCTCATCGCGAAAGCCATTGATGCGAACGCGCAAGTTATCTTTCCCCTAGTCAAGACTGCGTTGTAGGGTGACTCCCATCATGATGCTCAGTAGCCACACATCGGCTTTTAGGAAAGAATTCTTTCCAGATTCACAGAGCTCTGTGGGCTAATGGCAACTCTTCACCCGACGGCTCACAAATTGGTCCGTGCCACTTCTGAATTGCTAGAGAAACACGAGCCAAATTCAATCTCCGTTCAGCAGGTGATTGAAACCTCGGGCGTAAGCAGCGGATCGCTTTATCACCATTTTCACAGCCTTGGCAATCTCGTAAATCACGCTCTAGCCGATCAGTTTCGTGAATACGGTGACAGCATTGTCAAATTTACAACTCGAATTCTGCACACTCCCCCGGGCCCCAATGAGGCTCTCGGTCTCCACTCGGTCTCCGGAAAGACGGCAGCTCGAATTGGAACTCTTCGGAAAAGAGCCACTCGCGTAATCGCATACTCAATTCAAGACCGAGCGCTAGAAGAATTATTGCGACCGATCCAAGATCGCATCACCCAGAGCATTGCCGGAGTGTTTGAAGAATTGAAACGACGAGGGTATCTACAACCACAGGTCGATCCACTGGTGGCCGCAGTTTTTATCCAGGCGTACGTACTTGGTCGCATTGTTGATGATTTAGCAATCACACAAATAAATAACGATGACTGGTTGGCTTTGATTTCACACGTCAATCGCGCAGCAATATTTGTTCCTGGTCTTAACGAAAACCCCTGAAGTGTCACAGCGGGGAAGGGGCTCTAGGCTGGCAGTTGTGACAAACGGCGAACACGCGCACGAGCGTTCACGGGCCCACTATCAGCCGTCGCGGCTCGTGATGGCTCTTCTGGTGATTGGTTTCGCCCTCGTCGTCTTCCTCATGGTTCGCTCCACCACACCTGGGTCATCCTCAGTGCTGTCGCCGACGGGGTCATCAACGACAACCACCGCGACCGTCACCCGCGCTCAGGTTCGTGTGCAGGTGGCGAATGGAACCACCATCGCCCACCTGGCGCGAAACTCCACTCAAAACCTGATGACCCAGGGTTGGAACACGCTCCCCGAACTCAATGGGCCCGCGGTGGGCAGCACGGTGATCTACTACAACCCGGGTTACGCCTGGGCGGCTCACGACATCGCCCAGGAGCTCAATGTGGCCAGTGGCGCCGTTCAGCCGTTGAGTGGACTCAACCCCGTGGCGGGCGCCTCGAGTGATGACGTCATCGTGATCCTCGGTCCCGACGCCGCCAACCAGGGCTAACGCTCAGGTAGCTCAATTCCGCGGCGTGCCAACGCCGCCCGAAGTACGTCGCCGGCCATCGGGCGCAACTCTTCCAACGGCCGGTTCCGGTGCCGCCGGATTCCGAGGTCCACTTGTGCGAGGGAGCGCACACCGTGCAGTCGGGCAACGTCGATGAGCAGCGCCATTTCAACGGCGTAGGCCGGTTCGAAGGAGATGGATTCCAGCGCGTGGCGACGCAGGGCCGTCTCGCCGGCCAGGGGTTGGCGAATCTCTCCGAGCCCCGGGTAGAGGAGCGAGAGGATGGGCCGGGCGGCCAGTTCGTTGACCCGTCCGCCGCCGGTCGGCATGTCGTGCAAGGGGCGTCGGTAGTACCCCTTGACGAGAACGACGTCGGGTCGCTCGAACAAAGGTTGCAGTAGGCGGGGCACGAATTCCGGACTCGTGTTGGTCACGTCGGCGTCAAGGTACACAATCACGTCCGATGACGTCGCGCGTCGGCCGGTGTCCATCGCGGCACCCTTTCCGCCGTCACCGTGGTGATCAATGACTTTGGCTCCGTGGTGTGCCGCCACCACGGCCGTGTCGTCCACGGACCGGTCGTTCACCACCACCAACTCATCCACGAGGCCGGCGACTAACTGGACGGCGTCGAGAACCCCACCAATGGTGGAGGCCTCATCGCGAGCGGGAATCACGACGGCCACCCGGGTGTCGCCCTTCGCTGCGACAACCCGACCGAGGTCGAAGTCCTCGCGGTGCAAGGTCCAGGGGGCGTCGTCGGGTTTCACGCCAGCACTCTACGACCGGTCAAATGGGGGCCGACTTGACGGCTCCGGCAGGGTCGCTAGGATTACCCCCAACATCAAGAGCGACGGAGGGACGGCCCCTACGAAGTCGCGACAACCAGTGTGGACCCGGGGAAACTCCCCCCACACCAGGTGCCAAAGGCCGAACGATGAAAGGGAAAACAACATGAGTTTCGCTACTGGGCTTCTGTGTCGGGAGTGTGGCACCAGCTACCCCGCCGAAGCGCGCTATTCCTGCGACATCTGCTTCGGACCGCTCGAAGTCGCCTACGACCTCGCCGCCGCCCGTGGTGCGGTGACCCGCGAATCCATCGAAGCCGGTCCGTCGTCGATCTGGCGTTACGCGGCCCTGCTTCCCAACCCGGGCGAGAGCCCCGTCGATCTCGGCGCCGGCTGGACGCCGCTTCGCCGGGCCACGCGCCTGGGTGAACTCCTCGGCATCAAGGAACTCTGGTTGAAAGACGACACGCGTAACCCGACGGGTTCGTTCAAGGACCGCGTGGTCTCCGTGGCGCTCTCGAGTGCCCGCCGTCTCGGATTCACGACGGCGGCCTGCGCCTCGACGGGCAACCTGGCCACGTCGGTCGCCGCACACGCGGCCTTCATCGGGTGGCCGAGCGTCACCATCATTCCTTCGGACCTCGAGAAGTCGAAGGTCGCGATGACGGCCATCTTTGGCGGCACCGTGCTCGGCGTCGAGGGCAACTACGACGACGTCAACCGACTGTGCGTGGAACTCGTGGCCGAGCACCCCGACTGGGCCTTCGCCAACGTGAACCTCCGCCCTTACTACGCCGAGGGTTCGAAGACGCTCGCCTTCGAAATCGTGGAGCAACTTGGCTGGCGCGCGCCTGAACAGGTCGTGGTGCCCCTGGCGTCGGGCTCGCAGTTCACGAAGATCGCCAAGGGCTTCAAGGAGTTCATCGAGTTGGGTCTCATCGACGACGCGGCGCCGGTGCTCTTCGGTGCCCAGGCCACGGGTTGCTCGCCCATCGCCACCGCTTTCGCGAGCGGAGCCGACGTCGTGACCCCGCAGCGGCCCCAGACCATCGCACGGTCCTTGGCTATCGGCAACCCGGCCGACGGTCCCTACGTGCTGGACGAACTGCGCGCCCGCGGTGGTGACGTCGGGTCGGTCTCTGACGACGAGATCCTGGAATGCATCGGACTGCTCGCCGAGACCGAGGGCATCTTCGCCGAAACCGCCGGTGGTGTGACCATCGCGTCACTGCGCCAGTTGGTGCGCCGCGGAGCCATTGATCCCAACAAGTCGACGGTCGCCATCATCTCGGGTCACGGACTGAAGACATTGGACGCCGTGGCCGACTCGGCCACGTTCACTTCCATCATCGGACCGTCGCTCGGGGCCGCCGAGGACGCCCTCGCCGTCCACCGACTGGTTGCCGCGCCGTGAGCGTGACCGTTCGTCTGCCCAGCCAGCTTCGCCCTCTCGCCGGCGGGGCGGGGGAGATTCCCGTGGAGGCCACCACGGTGCGCGAGGCCATTACGGCCGTTGACGCCATCCACGAGGGCATTGCCTTCCGGGTGCTCGACGACAAGGGCTCCTTACGCCGCTTCGTCAATGTTTTCGTGGCTGATGAGGACATCCGGTTCCTCGACGGTCTGGATACGGCCCTGACGCCGGGCCAGACGGTGTCGCTGGTGCCCGCCGTCGCCGGGGGCTAATTCCTCTGTTAGCACTCCCTAGGGGGGACTGCTAAAGTGTCAAGGCACCAAAATCCGGTGCCCGCACAGGAGGAATCACAGTGGCGAAGTTGATCGCATTTGACGAAGAAGCCCGTCGCGCCCTCGAGCGTGGCATGAACAAGTTGGCCGACGCCGTCCGCGTCACGCTCGGACCCAAGGGCCGCAACGTCGTGCTGGACAAGAAGTGGGGAGCCCCCACGATTACCAACGACGGTGTGTCCATCGCCAAGGACATCGACCTTGAGGACCCCTACGAGCGCATCGGCGCCGAGCTGGTGAAGGAAGTCGCCAAGAAGACCGACGACGTGGCCGGTGACGGCACCACGACCGCGACGGTCCTCGCCTGGACCATGGTCCGCGAGGGTCTGAAGAACGTGGCGGCCGGGGCCAACCCGATGTCGCTGAAGAAGGGCATCGAGGCGGCCGTGGAGGCGGCCATCGCCTCGCTGCACGCCCTGGCCACCCCGGCCGACTCCAAGGAGCAGATCGCTCAGGTGGCCTCGATCTCGGCCGCCGATCAGGAGATCGGCTCGATGATCGCCGACGCCATCGACAAGGTCGGTAAGGACGGCGTCATCACCGTCGAGGAGAGCCAGTCGTTCGGTATGGGAATGGACCTCGTCGAAGGTATGCGCTTCGACAAGGGCTACATCGCCCCGTACTTCGCCACCGACGCCGAGCGTCAGGAGGCCGTGCTCGAGAACCCGTACATCTTGCTGGTGGGTTCGAAGATCACCTCGGTCCGCGACATTGTGCCGCTGCTCGAGAAGGTCATGCAGTCGGGCCGCGCCCTGCTCATCATCGCCGAGGACGTCGAGGGCGAGGCTCTCGCGACGCTCGTCGTGAACAAGATCCGTGGCACCTTCAAGTCGGTCGCCGTGAAGGCTCCGGGCTTCGGTGAGCGCCGCAAGGCCATGCTCCAGGACATCGCCATCCTCACGGGGGCGACCGTCATCTCCGAGGAAATCGGTCTCAAGTTGGAGAACGCCTCCATCGAGTCGCTCGGTTCGGCCCGCAAGGTCGTCGTGACCAAGGACGAGACGACCATCGTCGAGGGTTCGGGTTCGGACGACGAGATCAAGGGCCGTATCGCCCAGATCAAGGCCGAGATTGAGAACACCGACTCGGACTACGACCGCGAGAAGCTCCAGGAGCGTCTGGCGAAGCTGTCGGGTGGCGTGGCCGTTATCAAGGTCGGCGCCGCGACCGAGGTGGAACTCAAGGAAAAGAAGCACCGCATCGAGGACGCCGTGTCGACCACCAAGGCCGCCATCGAAGAGGGCGTCGTGCCCGGCGGTGGCGTGGCCCTGCTGCGCAGCCAGGCCGCCATCTTGAAGGCCGCCGAGAGTCTGACCGGTGACGAGGCCACAGGTGCGCGCCTGGTGGCCCGCGCCGTCGAGGGCCCGCTCCACCAGATCGCGGTAAACGCCGGCCTCGAAGGTGGCGTCATCGTCGAGCGCGTGCGCAACCTGCCCGGTGCCACCGAAGGTCTCAATGCGGCCACCGGTGAGTACGAGGACCTCATCAAGGCCGGCGTCATCGACGCCGCCAAGGTGACCCGCTCGGCGCTGCAGAACGCGTCGTCCATCGCGGCGTTGTTCCTCACCACCGAGGCCGTCATCGTCGACAAGCCTGAGGAGAAGGCCCCGGCGATGCCCGGCGGCGGCATGGACGACTTCTAAGTCGCTCCACACTCTCTCTGACGCGCCGCGGGGACTCGTCCCCGCGGCGTTGTCAATTTCTCGCCCGACCACGTGCGAAGGGCGCCCCGTAGGATGAAGTCATGACGAACCCCCAGCCGCTCGGTCCCTCGAAGGGCTTGAACGTCGTCCACCTCTTCTGCCACCCGGCCGGACCCATCGACCGCGAGGCCGTGCGCACGGCCGTGGCCGAGGCCGTCGAGGCCGGCCTCCAGGTCGTGACGGCGGCCATCATGGGCGCCAAGGCCGACACCTGCTTCATGGTGCTCGGCGAGAACCTCTGGGATCTGCGCAAGTTCCAGTCCAAGATTCAGGCGGCCGGCTTCACCGTGGCCGAGTCCT
>CAWUMA010000021.1:0-8745 GCA_963923835.1 uncultured bacterium | reverse complement strand
GGCCTGCGTGGTTACTGGCCCGAGCCCGAGACCCTGGCGTGGATGGCCGACCAGAACATGCGCTCTTTCGAGATGACCGAGATCGTCGCCCGGGGCCTAGACGCCGTGCTCGACGACGCGCTCGCCCTGGCGATGGACGACTGTGACGCCGTCTTCCTCTCGGTCGACGTGGACGTGGTCGACCCGGGCCTCGCCCCGGGCACGGGCACACCCGAGCCGGGTGGGCTCACCAGTCGCCAGCTGCTCGACGCCGTACGGCGCATCGCCATGAGCGTGCCCGTCGCCGGTATGGACGTGGTCGAAGTCTCACCCCCGTACGACTCGGCCGAGGTCACGGCCTACCTCGGCAACCGGGTCGTGCTCGAGATGCTGAGCGGACTGGCGTGGAAGAAGCGCCGCGACGCCGGTGAACCCGCGCGCGAGCCGTCCGACCCGCTGCTGCGCCGCTAGTCCCGCGCCGACTCGATAATCCGCTCGACCGTCTCGAGCGGCGTGTCGGGGTGCAAGAAGACGACGCGTCCGATCGTCTCGCCCTCCCACGTGGTGGGCACCACGAAGGCGATCTGTTCGCGCAGTAACCGGTGACTCCAGGCGAAGTAGTCGTCGCGGTTCCAACCCGGTCGTCGGAACAACACCACCGAGAGCCCCGGTGGTCGCACGAGTTTGAGGTGGTCACTGGCCTCGACGAGTTCGGCGGTGCGTCGCGCCAATTCGATGGCCGCCTCAACGGCCGATTCGTAGGCGGTGACGCCGTGGACGGCGAGCGAGAACCAGAAGGGGAGTCCCCGGGCGCGCCGGGAGAGGTGCAGGGCGAAGTCCGAAGGGTTCCAGTCCTCGACGCCATGGGTCTCTTCGTGGGTGATGTCGAGATACCCCGCGCGCTGGGCGAGGTAATGGCGGGCCAGCGTGGGCTCGCGGTAGATCAGGGCGCAGCAGTCGAAGGGCGCGAAGAGCCACTTGTGCGGGTCGACGATGAAGGAGTTGGCGTGGCGAAGACCACTCAGTTGCTCGCGGTGGCTGGAGGAGAACATGGCCGCTCCGCCGTAAGCGCCGTCCACGTGGAACCACAGGTCGTGTTCACGGGCGAAGGAGCCGAGGCCTTCGAGGTCGTCGATGATGCCGGCGTTGGTCGTGCCGGCCGTCGCCACCACGCCCACCACGGTCTCGGGGTGGGGGTCACGCGCCAGTGCCGCTTCGAGGGCGCGTCGCGTGAGGCGGTGGTCGTCGGTGGGGACGTAGAGCGGGGTGACACCGATGACGTGCAGGGCCGTGCCGATGCTGCTGTGGGCTTCTTCGGAGAGCGCGATGCGCACCTCGTGGGGTGCGATATCGGGGTGTCGGGCCCGGCCCACGTCGCGCGCGACGGTGAGCGCCGAGAGGTTGCCGGCCGTACCACCAGGTACGAAGGTGCCACCGGCACCCGCGGGGAGACCGGCCCGTCGGGCAAGAAATTCGAGAGCCTGATTTTCGGCCGCCACGGCGCCGGCCGCCTCCACCCAGTTGGTGCCGGCCAGCCCCGAGGCCGCGATCACCATGTCGAACAGGGATGACATCTTGCTCGGGGCGTTGGGGATGAAGGCCAGACAGGCGGTGGAGTCGACCGAGATGATGCTCGGCGCGAGGTGGTCGCGGTAGAGGGCGAGAACCTCCTCCGCCGAACGGCCGGTCTCGGAGAAGAGGTTGTCGAGCACCCCGTCGGGGATGGGCAGCAGTCCGCCGTAGTCGAGGGGGACGGGATCAAGCGAGAGCCGGTCGCGGCAGTAGGCGAAGACCTGCCGGGCGAACTCTTCGTCGAGAGCGAACAGCGGATGGGTCATGGTGTGCCTCCACTCCACATAAGCACATCGCGGTCGCACACTACGATTCACGTATGTCGCCGACGCGTGTGGGATATCTCGGGCCCCCGGGATCGTTCTCCCACGAGGCGGCGCGCTCCCTCGTCGGGGCCGATCTCGTCGCGTATGACTCCTTCGCCGACATCCTGGCTGCCGTCGCCGCGGGCGAACTCGACCAGGGTCTGGTACCGCTCGAGAACGCCCTCGAGGGCACCGTCTCGGCCGTGCTCGACGGGCTTCTTTTCGATCACGACCTGTTCATTCAGCGCGAGCTGTTGCTCCCGATTCACCTGGATCTGCTCGCCCGCCCGGGCACGCGTCTCGAGGACGTCACTCTCGTGACTAGTTACGTCCACGCCCTCGGACAGTGCCGTCGCTTCTTGCACGACCATCAACTCGCGACCAGCCCGGCCGCCTCCACGTCGCAAGCCGCGCGCGACGTGGCCGAGTCCGACCAGCCGTGGGCGGCGGTGGCGTCGCCGCTGGCCGGTGAAATCTTCGGTCTCGTGCCGCTGGCCTCATCCATCGAGGACCACCCCGACAACGTCACCAAATTCGTGGTTGTCGCCCGTGACCACGTGGCCGCTCCCACCGGGGTCGACCGCACGACCATCGTGTGTTTCCAGGACGCCGACCGTCCCGGCTCCCTCTACGCGATCTTGGGCCGCTTCGCGGCGCGTGATCTCAACCTGACCCGTCTCGAGAGCCGGCCCACCAAGACCGGCCTCGGTGACTACTGCTTCATCATCGAGTTCGAGGGACACGTCGCCGACGAGGTCGTCGCCGACTGCCTCGTCGACCTGCAGGCCCACCTGGCCCGGGTCAAGTTCCTCGGTTCCTATCCCGTGACGGGCGCCGTTGCCCACGAACTCCGGGTTGAAGTGTCGGCGGCACGCGAGGAAGCCGAGGCGTGGGTGGCGAGCCTTCAAGCTCGGGTAGCCGGGCGCTAGAACGCCCGGCTACACCGCGGTTCATGGCGGAAGGAGTGGGATTTGAACCCACGGTGGGCAAAGCCCACGCCGGTTTTCAAGACCGGATCATTCGGCCGCTCTGACATCCTTCCGGGAGCGATGCTACCGGAGGCTCAGGCGTTCTTCTTTCGGGCCCGTGCGCGGTCGGTCTGGTTCAGGACCGTCTTACGCAGACGCACGGACTTCGGGGTGACCTCGACGGCCTCGTCGTCGGCGATGAACTCGAGGGCCTGCTCCAGTGAGAACACGGTGGGCGGGGTGAGCTTGACCGTGTCGTCGCTGCCCGAGGCGCGCATGTTGGTGAGCTTCTTTTCCTTCGTCGGGTTGACGTTCATCTCCTCGAGACGGGCGTTCTCGCCGACGATCATGCCTTCGTACACGTCGACGCCGGGGCCGATGAAGAGCACGCCGCGCGGTTCGAGGTCCTCGAGCGCGTTCGACGTGGTCACGCCTCGCCGGTCGGCCACCAGGGCGCCGTGGCTGCGGGTGCGCAGGTCACCGAACCAGGGCTCGTACCCGTCGAAGGTGGTGTGCATCATGCCCGCGCCGCGGGTCTCGGTGAGGAACTCGGTGCGGATACCGACGAGTCCGCGCGACGGGATGCGCCACTCGAGGCGGACCCAGCCGGTGCCGTGGTTGACCATGTCGAGCATGGTGCCCTTGCGCGACGCGAGCAGGGTGGTGATGGCCCCGATGAACTCCTCGGGGGCGTCGATGGTGACGTGCTCCATCGGCTCGTGGCGCTTGCCGTTGATCTCGCGGGTGACGACCTGGGGCTTGCCGATGGTCAGTTCGAAGCCCTCGCGGCGCATGGTCTCGATCAGCACGGCCAACTGGAGTTCGCCGCGGCCCTGCACCTCCCAGGCGTCGGGCCGGTCGGTGGGCAGCACGCGCAGGCTGACGTTGCCGACGAGCTCCTTGTCGAGGCGGTCCTTGACCATACGGGCGGTGAGCAGTTTGCCCTCGGTGCCCGCCAGGGGCGAGGTGTTGATGCCGATGGTCATCGAGAGGCTGGGCTCGTCGACGGTCAGAGGCTCGAGTGGTTCGGGGTTCTCCGCGTCGGCCAGGGTCTCACCGATGGTGATGTCCTCGAAGCCGGCCACGGCCACGATGTCGCCGGGCCCGGCCGAGGCGGCCGGGACGCGCTCGAGGGCCTCCGTGATGAACAGCTCGGTGACCCGGGCGTGTTCCACCGTGCCATCGAGTCGGCACCACGCCACGCGCTGGCCGCGCTCGAGGGTGCCGTTGACGACGCGGCACAGGGCCAGTCGACCGAGGTAGGGCGAGGCGTCGAGGTTGCACACGAGGGCCTGTAGTCCGTGGCCCTCCTCGTAGGTGGGGGCCGGCACGGCCGACGCGATGGTTTCGAACAGCGGGGTGAGGTCCCCGCCGGTCTTCTCGGCGTCGAGTGAGGCCCAGCCCTGGCGCGCGCTGGCGTAGAGGATGGGGAAGGAGATCTGGTCCTCGTCGGCGTCGAGGTCGAGGAAGAGGTTCTCCACTTCGGCGACGACCTCGGCCACTCGCGCGTCGGGACGATCGACCTTGTTGATGACGAGCACGACGGGCAGACGGCGCTCGAGGGTCTTGCGCAGGACGAAGCGGGTCTGGGGGAGCGGCCCCTCGGCCGCGTCGACCAGCAAAATCACGGCGTCGACCATGGCCAGGCCGCGCTCGACCTCCCCGCCGAAGTCGGCGTGGCCGGGGGTGTCGATGATGTTGATGGTCAGGTCGTTCCACTTGACGGCCGTGTTCTTGGCCAGGATGGTGATGCCCTTCTCGCGCTCCAGGTCGCCCGAGTCCATCACCCGTTCGGCCACCTCCTCGTGCTCGGTGAACGAGCCGGTTTGGCGCAGCATCTTGTCGACCAGGGTGGTTTTGCCGTGGTCGACGTGGGCGATGATGGCGATATTTCTGAGGTTGGCGCGCAGCGTCATGACCGAACCACGCTAGTAGGTGGCCGGTCGACGGCGGGTTAGGCCGCCGTCGTCAGTGCTTCGCGACGAAGTGCGACGGCCGAACGCAGGAGGTCCCGGCCACCGGCTCGCAGGTTCTCCAGCGAACCATCGACGGCGAGGGCGATGTTCGCGTCGGGCCACAGACCGATGCAACGACCAGCCGCGACTCCCGATGGGTCGGCCAACGCGTTCACGAGGAGGTCGGCCCGCAGGCCGGCCCCCGCGCTACGGCCCGGGGCCCCCGAGCGCACGCGCACGATCACGGTGCGGTCGGTCGCATTGATCACGATGTCGCGCCGGCCCCGCAGCGAGGTCCGCGCCCCGGCCACGTCGTAGTACGCGTCGGTGGTCGTGACGCTCCAGTGCGCGCCGAAGGCGGGGCTGAAGTCGAGCAACTGGGTGGCCCAGGTCGTGGCTTCGGCCAGCACCACGCCGAGAACGGGGTGGGCGCAACCGGCCAGCCACCACGACAGCGAGCCGCGCCGGGTGCGTCCGCTGGTGGCGCGCACCAGGTGTTCGGCGATTTCGTCGCGCACCGCGTCGGCGATGGTGCCGCCCGAGTTGTGCACGCGTTCGGCCGCGGCGTTACCGATCACCCGACGCGCCACCGGGGGTGACCAGGCGAAGTCGTCGTCGTGACGGCCGCCTTGTTCCACGAGCCACGCGTCGAGACGACGGTGTTCGAGGGTCGGCACTTCGCGGAAGCGTCGGCCGATCGAGCGGCGGTGGTCGATGGTGAGGGTGTCGCCCACGGGCGCGCCCTCGATGAGGGCCGCCAGGTCGCGGGTCGTGGCTTGGGCGCTGAACAAGGTGGTCACGCGGGCTCCTTCACGGTGAGAACGGCGGCGAGGTCGTCCACGGCGCGCGCCAGCACCGCCCGATCGACGTCGAGCGTCCAGTGCTCACCGGTCGCGGTGGAGAGCACGCTGACGCGAAGGGGAGCGATCTCGCTGCGCAAAGTGGTCGTCAGGGCGTGGTAGCGCAGCACCCGTTCTTCGTCGGGGCCCAGTGGCGCCGAGGTGACATCGAGCACCCCCAGCGCGGCGCGCTCGCCGTTGACACTGCCGATGACGATGTCGGCGATGTCGTTGAGCTCGAGCCGGCCCTCGGCGACGCGAACCCGGGTGCGCACCGCGGTGCGGGGGCGCCAACCGCTGGCGATACCGGGCAGGCAACGGGCCAGCGTCACGTAGTGGGCTTCGACGTCGGCGGCCAGGCGGGCCACGTCGTGGTCGTCGAGTTGGTCGAGCGCCTCGCGCACGGGCCCGGGCCGGTCTACGGACATCACGGCGAGGGCGTCATCGAAGGGCCGGTCCACGGCGACTCCGTGGGCCCGCAGGCGGGCCAGCGTCGAGATGGCGACGCCGCGCAGGCGGCCGAACGGTGAACTGTCATCACCCATGTTCAGCGTCCCGCGCAGAGAGCTCGCGCGCAGGCGCAGGGGCTGCTCGAAGGAGTAAGCGGAGAGGGTGTCGCGCAGACGTTGGTCGAGTTCGTCGCGCAGCCAACCGGCGGCGTCGCGGTCGGCCGCAGGGCGTTCCCGATGAGCCCCACGAACGGCTTCGATCACGTTGGTCGGGCTGCTCAGCGAGGTGTCGGTCATGGCCTCCACTCTGGCGGGAGCCTGTTACACGACTAGCCTTCGGACGTGTTTATCGCCGTCTTCGGACTGTTCATCGTGGCCGTCGCCGTTCTGGTGGTGCTGACCCTGCGTTGGGCCGTCCGTGAGGACCGGCGCCGGCGCCGCTAGGCGCGGTTCTCCAGTTCGCGCAGACGTCGGTCGAGATCGGCGAGAGCCCGTTCGAGAACGGCGAGACGGTCGTCGACCGCTTCTTTCACGGCCTTGTCGACACTGGCCGCGACGTGACGTTCCACCTGTTCCTGGAACTTGGCGTCCGCGGAGTTGAGCAGGGGCTGGGCGAGGGCGCGTAGCCGGGTCGACAGATCGGGATTTTCCACGTCGAGACCCTACGTCGCCGGGGGCGGGCAGTACACACCGGCGTTGAACTGCAGGGTGTTGAACCGGCCCGACCACGGCGGGTTGCGCAACGTGGCGATCTGCTGGGCCAGCGTGAGCGGTTGGTTGGTGATGGGCTTGCAGGTGGCCGAGAAAGCGATGTAGCCACGCACGTTCGAGCCCTGTGCTCCGGCCAGGGCCACGGGTCCGCCCTTGCCGAAGGCGATGGCCTCAAAGAAGGGCAGCGGGTTCGAGGCGAGCCCGTAGTTGCGGTACTCGCTCTGGTTTGCGTACACGCCGGCGTTCAATGTGGGGTCGACACTCGCCAATCCGTCGGCCCAACCCTTGAGCATCGCCGTCCAGTAGGTCGCGTAGAGGGCCATCACCGCCTTGGACGAGCCAGGTGGTGCGTCGAGTCGCGAGTGGGCGTCGGGCCAGCCTTCGGGGTCGAAGATCACCCAGTCGGGCTTGATGCCCACGCCCAGTCCCCGGTACGCGTCAATCTGCGTGGCGACCCACGCCCCCGAGGCCTTGCCGTGCAGGTAGTAGGTGTCGGCGTTCTGGGTCTCGCCACTGAGTGGTCCGCTCACCGTCCAAAAAGAGAGCCACGTGACGCGCTTGTGGGAGTTCTGGATGGCCTGACCCATCAGAAAATCGGGTGATTGGGAGACGGAGATGGCCCTGGTGAAGCCCACCCAGGGATTGGACAGGGTCCCCAGGGCTCCCGTCTCGGAGATGATGGGCCAGCCATCGGTGATGGCGGTGGGCCACTTGTTTTGGGGGATGGCGTAGAGGCCCACGCCCTGCGGCGGGGGGCTATTGATGCCCGCGGCGTAGAGCACGGTCGAGGTGCCCACCTGCAGGGCGGCCACCACGTCGCCCACCGTGCGCGCGGCCGAGCCGCCCGTCACGGACACGTCGGTGTTGGTCCAGACGTTCGAGCCGATGTTGTTGGTCAGGACGAAGAGGTCGCCCCAGTTTGACGCCTGCCCGGCGATGGTGACCGCCGCGTCGCTCACGCTCAGGGCGAGGGTTCCCGTAAGAGGTGGTGCACCCGGTGAGAGGCCCGTGGCATTTTTGACCGTCCACAACGCAGTGCGAGAGACCACATTCTGTGGCACCACGGGCGCGTAGGGCGCACTGAAGATCAACACGGAACCGGTCACGCTCGTGGCCGCAAGGAACACCGACTGCGAATTGTTCTCCACGGCGAGTGACCCCTGTACGTCGGCCGACGATGTCTGAACGGTCAGATCGGTGGAGGTCCACACGTCGAGTGACGGATCGCTCGAGCTGAAGAGGAAGAGGTCGCCATTGTTGGCCTCCACCGCGACGGTGGGCACCGCCTGAGGGAGTACCACCGGATCACTGGCGAAGGCGGCCGCGGAGACGGGCGCGGTCGTCGTGGTCGTGGGGCGCACGGTGGTGGAAGTGGTTGACGTAGAAGTGGTGCTGGTTGTTGAAGTGGTCGTGCTCGTGCTTGTCGAAGACGTGGTCGTCGTGGGGCGCACGGTCGTGGTCGTGGTGGATTTGACCGTGGTGGTCGTTGTTCGAACCGTCGTGGTCGTAGTCGATGCGGCGTGTGGGGCCACCACGGTGGTGGTCGTGCTCGTGGTCGTGGTGGTGGGACGCACCGAAGTAGTCGTCGTGGGTGGCGCGGGTCGAGGCAGTTGCGACGAGGGTATGGATCCCGACGCGTCGACAACGGGAATAGGGCTCGCCGTCGGCCAGGTGAGGCGGATCACCGCGAGCGAGCCGTCCCGGGCGTTGAACGCGATGACGGCCGCACCGTTGACGACGCTCACGCCCGGAACTCCCACACCTGCGGGGATATTTGATTGCGCACTGAGGTCACGGGTGACAAAGGGTCGCCACGGCTGATTGTCGTGTAGGGCCGCCCAGAAAGGGGTCCGCGGGTCGTTGGGGACTTGCACTTGAAGGTGGCCTTGATCGTCGACGTACAGGATGTCCACGTCACCCGAGGGCGAAAAGAAGGGGACGGGGTCTCCCGCCGGGGTGGGGGTGGC
>CAWUMA010000020.1:0-9021 GCA_963923835.1 uncultured bacterium | reverse complement strand
AGAGCGTTATTCAGAAGGAACGGCGCGGGGACTACGTGGGCAAAACAGTTCAGGTAATACCCCACATCACTGACGAAATTAAGGACCGAATTCGGCGACAGGCGTCCAGCGGTGCCGATGTTGTCATCGTCGAAATAGGCGGAACAGTCGGTGACATCGAAATCGTGCCATTCGTCGAAGCAATTCGTCAGTTCCGACGCGATATCGGACGCGACAACGTGTGTTACGTTCACCTCACACTCGTTCCCTACCTGGCCGCGAACGGGGAGCAGAAGACCAAGCCGACCCAGCACTCGGTGACCGAGTTGCGTTCACGGGGTATTCAGCCCGATGTCATTGTGTGTCGGAGCGATAAGGAGATTTCCGACTCGCTGAAGCGGAAGATTTCGCTGCTTTGTGACGTGCCTCCCTCGGCAGTGGTGTCCGCGGTGGATGCGCCGAGTATTTACGACATTCCGCTCACGCTGCACCACGAGGGTCTCGACCGGATCGTCTGTGAAACTCTCTGCATCAGCACGGATGAGCACCCCATCGACACGTCGGAATGGGACTCCGTCGTCAAGGGTGTGCACTCGGTCACGCGAACGTTGCGTATTGGGGTGGTGGGGAAGTACGTCGCCATGCCCGACGCCTACTTGTCGGTGGTCGAGTCCGTACGACACGCCGGTTTCGCCCTCGGAGCGGCGACCGAATTGGTGTGGATGGACGCCGAGAAGGTTCCGTCGGAGTTCGGCGAAGACCAGATTCGGGCCCTCGACGGGGTGATTGTCCCCGGCGGTTTCGGTGAACGCGGGATCGAAGGAATGGTGGCCGCGGCGCGAATCTGTCGCGAGCACGCGGTGCCGTACCTCGGGATTTGCCTGGGTATGCAGATTCAGGTCATCGAGTACGCCCGGCACGTCCTTGGCATGGCCGATGCCAACTCCACGGAGTTCGACAAGGCGACGAGTTCTCCCGTGATCGACATGATGGCCGACCAACTGGACGTCACCGACCTCGGGGGAACACAGAGACTGGGTTCCTACCCGGCCATGCTCGAAGAGGGGTCGATTGTGGCCTCTCTCTATGGATCTCCGGCCGTGTCGGAACGGCACCGCCATCGCTACGAGTTCAATCCGCGGTATCGCGAAGCGTTTCTCGGCTCCAACCTGCGACCGACCGGTATGTCGCCCGACGGTCGCCTCGTCGAATTCGTGGAGTTACGAGGTCATCCATTCATGGTTGGAACACAGGCTCACCCCGAGTTCAAATCTCGTCCCAACCGCCCGCATCCTTTGTTTATCGGATTAATTGCTGCGGCGCTCCAGCGTTCCGAAGACCGGGAACCGCACATTCTCGACCCCGCGATTCTCGACGCCCGTCGGTGAGCGGCCCCTTCTCCGTCGCTGCCTCCGAACACCTACTTGGGTCGTGGGTCTTTGACGTAGAGAGAAGGACCATTTCCGGGCCGGATGGTTCTTTTGAGCGCGATGTCGTTGTCCACCCGGGAGCGGTAGCCATCTTGTGTGTCGACGAATCTGAGCGGGTCGCACTCATCCGTCAATACCGCGCGACAGTTGATGCCCAGACTTACGAGATACCCGCGGGAACCCTCGACAGCGAGGGTGAGAACGCCTTGACGGCGGCCCAGCGTGAGTTGGTCGAAGAGATTGGCGTCGTCGCACGTTCGTGGACCGAGTTGGGCACGTTCTTGAACTCGCCCGGATGGACTGATCAGACAATCACCATCTTCGAGGCTCGTCAGCTCACTCGCGTGCCGCGACAGCCGGCCGGACCGGAAGAGTCGGCGTCCGAGGTGCTCTGGCTGACCATCGGCGAACTGACGGAACTTCAGAAGTCGCAGCCTTTTTTCGATGCGACAACAGCCGTGGCGCTCCATCGCCTGTACGGGGGCTTCCTTGGCTGACCTTCCCACCGAGGTGGCCGAGTACCGGCAATGGCTCCTCATCGAGAAAGGGCGTGCGCCGGCAACTGTTGAAGCGTATGAATCAGATTTGGCGCGTTTCTTCGCGTGGTGGGGAGCCAAGCCCATCAGGAAGATCTCTGAGGCCGATTTGACGTCGTTCCTAGCCCAGGAGCGGCGTGACGGGCTGAGTTCCGCATCTCTGGCACGGCGAACAGCGTCGCTCCGAGGCTTTCTTTCCTTTTTGGCAACCGAGGGCATCCTTGTCCACGATCCTTCTTCAACCCTCGGCGGAGGGCGTCGTGCCCGTCACCTGCCCAAACCAATACCCGAGGCGGTTGTCTCGCATCTTCTCGACTCGATTGATGGTGACGACGCTGTGTCACTTCGCGATCGGGCAATCCTGGAGTTTTTGTACGGGACGGGGGCTCGGGTCTCGGAGGCCACCGGGCTCTCCCTGGGGGACATTGATTTCGACGAAGAACTCATTCTGGTCACCGGCAAAGGTTCCAAGCAGCGGCTGGTGCCACTGGGTCGATCCCTGCGGCACGCACTCCGTGCATACCTTGGAGTTGGTGGCAGGCAATCGTTGGTTCAACCCCAGAAGTTCAGCGACAGGCTTTTCCTGAACGCCCGGGGTGGCCCCCTCACCCGGCAGGGTATCGACCTGATCATCGGGAAACGGGCCCTCGAAGCGGGCATCGAGTCACAGGGGCTCAGTGCTCACTCATTTCGACACAGTTGCGCCACTCACATGCTCGCGCACGGGGCCGACATCCGAGTGGTACAAGAGTTACTCGGTCACGCCTCCATTGCGACAACCCAGGTTTACACTGCCGTGTCGGTGGATTCGTTGCGTAGCGACTACCTGAACGCACATCCGAGAGCACGGGGGTAACACATGTTCTATTTCATCGTCGCCGCTGTGATGTCCATCGTGATTCACGAAGTGAGTCACGGTTGGGTCGCCTACCGGTGCGGTGACACAACCGCAAAGGAAGCCCATCGACTCACCCTCAATCCGCTCCGGCACGTCGACCCCTTCGGCACTGTCATTTTGCCGCTCATGTTGTCGGCAGCGCACCTTCCGCCTTTTGGCTGGGCCAAACCCGTTCCCGTCACCATCAGCCGGCTCCGCAATCCACGTCGACAGTCGCTGTACGTCGGCTTGGCCGGGCCCGGTGTCAATATCGTCTTGGCCGCTCTTGCGCTGGTCGTGTGCCATTTCTCGACGTTCCACGCCTACGGCGCGGTGTACCCCGCCAACCCGTTCTTCGCGAACCTGAGTGTCGCGTTTGGTGTCACCAATGTCACTTTGGCCGCTTTTAACCTTCTACCGTTCCCCCCACTCGACGGATCAGCTCTGGTGGAAAGGCTGCTGCCCGATAGGGCGCTTCCGGGGTACTACCGAATTCGTCAAGCGATGCTGCCCATCGTGTTTCTCTTGATCATCGTTGACTCGTTCACACTCAATCTGTTGGGACACTTACTGTCCTACCTCCAAGATTGGTGGTTCAGTCTCCTCAACGCCTGGTAGATCAGGGGCGGCTGGGCACCA
This sequence comes from uncultured bacterium, assembly GCA_963923835.1. Lineage (GTDB taxonomy): Bacteria > Actinomycetota > Acidimicrobiia > Acidimicrobiales > RAAP-2 > RAAP-2. Next base: position 5,560 of record CAWUMA010000020.1, on the reverse strand, counting down.
GACCCATGGCTGCGGCTGCCGCCGCGTAGGTCCCCTTGGCTACTGCGGAGGCTTTCTCAGCCCCGATTTCCATGACCCGGGTCACGGCGTCGGGATTTGCCTGCAGCTCCAGGAGCCGTAGTTGGACCGGCCGTAGTACCTCAATAACGGCCTGCGCCGCGTCGGTCTTGAGATCCCCGTAGCGGCTGTATCGCGAGCAAATTTCGGTGGTCGTTAGTCCGCTGCATGCCGAGAAAATCTCGATGAGGTTCGACAAACCCGGTTTCGCGTCCCAGTCGAATCGGACCTCACCGTCGGTGTCCGTGACGGCCTTCTTCATCTTCTTCACTATCTCGTCAGGCCCGTCGGAAAGATAGACCGTACCGAGTGGAGACGACACCGATTTGGACATCTTCCTCGTGGGTTCTTGGAGGTCCATGACTCGGGCAGCGGCCGCCGGGGGAGTGGCTTTAGGTAATGTGAAGACCGGTCCGAAGCGGTTGTTGAAACGCTCGGCGATTTCCCGGGTTAATTCCAGGTGCTGCCGCTGGTCGTCACCGACCGGTACTTCACCGGCCTGGTACAGCAAGATGTCACCAGCCATGAGCACCGGGTACGTGAACAACCCGGCACGGAATCCGGCCTGACGTTCGGCCTTCTCCTTGAATTGGGTCATCCTCGTCAACTCGCCGTACGACGCGACGCACTCGAGGAGCCAGTTCATCATCGCATGGTAGGGAACGTGGCTCTGCACGAAGAGAGTGCACTGCTCTGGATCAAGCCCGGCCGCGAGGAGAAGGGCCATGGTGTCGTGCGTTTGGCGGTTCAGCGTCTGAGGCTCAATGTCAAGGGTGAGCGCGTGGAGGTCCACGACGCAATAGAAAGATTCAGGCCCCTGGGACGAAACCCATTGCTTCAGAGCGCCGAGATAATTGCCAAGATGCGGCATTCCCGAGGGTTGAATTCCGGAAAAAACTCGCACGGTGTCATCGTAGGCGAGCCGTGACCAAATCGCTGTTTCCACTAATGTTTTGGCCGTGACATTCGTCGTGACGACGCCGTCGTTTAGCGGTCCAATTAGAACCCTGGTTGAACTCATTGGTTCACACGACGTCGATATCCTCGACGTTCCGCTCGCACCCGTCATAGACGCGTTTGTGCGAACGCTCCACGAAACGGCCGAGACAATGGACGTTGAAGAGCTCTCCGACTTCGTTCTGATCGCGGCGATTCTCATTGATTTGAAGGCTGCTGCCCTGCTCCCCGGAAAGGAATCCGGCGAGCCGGATGAGGAGTTCATCGGCTGGGAGGAGCGAGATGTCTTGCTGGCCCGCCTGCTGGAACTCAGGACGTATTCAGCCCTGGCCGACGCCTTTATTTCGTTGCTGGAAAGAGCGGCGAGGTCCTTTCCCCGCATCAAGGGAGTCAATGAGGGATTCGTAGCAACGCCTCCGGACTTGCTGAGTGGCGTCACTCCGGCAAATCTTGCACAGGCGTACCTGCGGGGGATCGAGGAGAAGCCAGTTCCCGTTGTGCGGCTCAATCACGTCACGGTAGATGCCGTCACCGTGGCGGAGACCGTCGCTGTCCTGGTCCAGAGATTGCCACGTATGGGGCGGATCACGTTTAGGGAACTGACCTCCGTATTGGCTACGCGAATCGAAGTGATTGTTCACTTTCTCGCCCTTCTTGAGCTGTGCAAGTTGGGCCATGTGGAGCTGGGTCAAGGCATGACTTTCGGCGAGCTCGAGATTGAGTGGACCAGTGGTGATTTAGGCGTCGAGTTAGGGAGCGTCGATACGTATGAGGGCTGAGATGTCAATCGAGCAGAGAGTGGAGGCGATGCTGACCGTTGCCGTCGAGCCGATTACTGCCGAGGAGCTAGCCGACGTGGCTGAGACGGATGTTGAAGTAGTTCAGTCGGTCCTTGGCGCTCTCCGAGAGGAATTTGTTCGCGATCGACGAGGTTTCGTCGTGACCGAACTAGCCAGTGGTTGGGTGATGCAATCGTCTCCCGAGGTTGCCGATTGGGTCAGTCGATTCGCCAACCGAGACGTATCCCATCGACTCAGTTCGGCAGCCCTCGAGACGCTCGCGATTGTTGCCTACCGTCAACCGGTGTCGCGGGCGCAAATTGCCGCTCTTCGCGGCGTAAATGTCGATGGCGTTGTTCGGCTGTTGGAGCAGCGTCGCTACATCGAAGAGGTGGGTCGTGCGGAAGGTCCGGGTCAACCAATCCTCTACGGAACGACAGAGTTATTTCTAGACCGGATGGGAATGGCGAGTCTTAGCGACTTGCCACCGATTGAGGAGTTCGTTCCTTCGTTGGACACCGCTGTTGAGATGGCGGCGTCAATGGCCTCCACCGAAGAATCACCGGAGTAGTGGGCGAGGCGGCCGGCGAACGGCTCCAGAAGGTGCTGGCCCGAGCCGGATACGGTTCGCGTCGGCACTGCGAAGGGCTCATCGAGAACGGGCGAGTGACGGTTAACGGCCGAGTTGCCACTCTCGGTGATCGAGCTCTGGACACCGACGAAGTGGCGGTTGACGGGGCGTTGGCCCCGATAAATCCGGCTCTTGTCTACTACCTACTCAACAAGCCGCTCAATGTGGTCACAACGGCCGCCGACACGCACGGTCGACCAACCGTGATGGATCTGGTACCCACTGAACCACGCGTCTTTCCCGTCGGCCGGCTCGACATGAATTCTGAGGGCCTGCTCTTACTCACAAACGATGGGCGCTTGGCCCACCTGTTGATGCATCCGTCCTCAGGCGTGCCCAAGGAGTATCTGGTACGGGTCGATGGCGATCCGTCCCCATCCGACATCAGGAGGCTTCGTGAAGGAGTTGACCTGGAGGACGGTATGACGGCACCGGCGCAGGTCAGTCGGGTGAGCGAAGGGCTGCTCCGCATTGTTATCCATGAGGGCCGGAACCGGCAGGTGCGCAGAATGTGTAGTGCCGTCGGACATGAAGTCACTCGGCTTGTGAGAACACGAATTGGTCCGCTTCAGGACCCCGCACTCGGCCCCGGAGATTTTCGGCAGTTGTCAAATCCCGAGTTGCGATCCCTCCTCAAGGCAGTGGGGATGCCCCAAGAAGCCTCATCTAGTCTTTCGTTATGAGCTCTGTGCGCGCGATTCGTGGGGCGATTACGACTGCCGCCGACAACCCCGACGCTATTGGTGACGCGGTCCGGGAATTGCTGATCGCCATGCTGGAACGGAACTCCGTTGATCTGGAAAGCGTCATATCGGTGATTTTCACGGCCACCACCGACCTGGTTTCCGCATTCCCCGCGACGGCTGCCCGTTCGTTGGGCTTCGGCGCGGTACCCCTTATTTGCGCCAGCGAAATTGCCGTTCCCGGTTCAATGCCACGTTGCATCCGGGTCATGATGCACGTGGAGTCGGACGCAGACAGGGATTCAATCCGGCACGTCTATCTCCGTGACGCCGTATCTCTACGAGATGACATTGCCCAGTAAGAAGCGTGCGCACGTCGTAGGTCTCGGGCTGATTGGCTCGTCGGTCGCTCTGGCCCTTCAAAAGGCGGGTTGGGAAGTCACCGGCGAGGACCTCGTTGCCAGGGTTGTGACCGAAGCGGTGGAGCACGGGGTTGTGACGCGCGAATCATCGGCTTCGTGCCAGCTAGTCATCATCGCAACTCCCGCCGGATCGGTGGTACGGGTCGCGAAAGAGATTCTCGCGAGGTCGGCCGACGACGAACTCATCGTCACCGACGTGGCGGGGGTCAAAGGGGCAATCGCTGACGCCATTGATGACCCGCGATTCATCGGCGGGCACCCGATGGCCGGCTCGGAACTCCGCGGACTAGCGGGCGCTCGTGCAGACCTCTTTCAAGGCGCAACGTGGGTCTTGACACCAACTAGCCGGACCACCGCCGAGCGTTATGCGGTGCTGCACGGCATCCTTCGGGATGTGGGAGCGAATGTCGTCGCAATTGACTGCCACAACCACGACCGTTTGATGGCCATGGCCAGTCACGTTCCCCACCTTGTTGCCGGAGCGCTGATGAACGAGGCCGCCACTATTGCGGAACCCGACCCCGTACTTCTACAACTCGCAGCCGGTGGCTTCCGAGACATGACTCGAATTGCTGCGGGCGATCCGGCTATCTGGCCGGATGTGCTCTTTGAAAACAGTCAGGCCATCGCCACAACGTTGACCGCCCTCATTTCGCGGCTGGAGGGGCTTAGGAGCGCCCTTCAATCTGGGGACCGCCGTTTGGTGTCGGAAAGCCTGGCTACCGCTGCTCAATCTAGGCGCGAGCTTCCGGGGCGTGGCGTCAGCGCCCAGGATCTCGCCTTCCTTCGTGTCGCAATTTCGGACCAACCTGGTTCGTTGGCGAAAATCACCACGGCTGCGAGCGAATTGGCCATCAACATCTACGACATCGAAATTGCTCACGACATCGGACTGGCGTCCGGTGTCCTGCTACTGACGGTCGACGTGCATCGAGCCGATGAATTGGTTGAAAGACTTGCGGCGATGAACTTCCGAGTGGGCCGGTAGTGATTTCCTCCGTTTCCCCTTCCTCATCCCACCAAGGGAGGGTCTTGGTCCCTGGTGACAAGAGTGCCTCGCATCGGGCGCTCATTCTCTCGTCACTGGCCCCGGGCTTCAGTTCGATCTACGGGATCAATGAAGGTGCTGACGTGAAGGCTACCGCGGAGGCACTCCGCCACATGGGGGCGTCGGTTTCTCCCGTTGGTCGAGAGGTCACCGTTGAGGGTCCGTCGGCCGGCTTGCACGCATCGGCGAGCCCTCTCGACTTCGGCAATTCGGGAACGGGTATGAGACTCGTTGCGGGCCTCGTGTGCGGAGTCCCCGGCAACCACGTACTGGTCGGCGATGCTTCGCTGATGCGACGTCCCATGAACCGCATTGGCGAACCTCTTCGGTTAATGGGTGCCGAGTTTTCGGGCGAAGGGGAGAACGAAACTGCGCCCTTGCACATTGGTGGCCGCAGGCCGCTTCACGGGATTGACTTTCGCGTGCCAGTTCCTTCGGCTCAGGTGAAATCAGCGATTCTCTTGGCTGGATTGAATGCAGACTCTCCGTCCACCATCCACGAAGCCGTGAGGACTCGAACAACCACCGAAGACATGCTTGGTCAAGCGGGAGTTGTGGTTGTGAGTACCGATGGCTCAGCGGGGCGGAGCGTCACGGTCCACCCGGGAAGGCCGAATCCTCACGAGTGGCACATCCCGGGGGATCCCTCGCAGGCGGCCTTCTTCGTCGTGCTCGGCCTGATTAGTCAACAGGGGAGCATCGAAGTACCACACGTCGACCTCAGCCCGGAACGCCGCGGATTTATTGACGTACTCCTTCGCATGGGAGGGAAGATTGGGATTGACACCGAATCCGGGACGATTAGTTCCTTCACGAGTTCGCTCGTGTCGACCGAAATCTGGTCCCACGAAATACCTTCAGTTGACGAAGTACCAATTCTCGTCGTTGCAGCGGCTGCGGCAACGGGGAGCACCAGGTTTATTGAGATGGACGAGTTGCGCCACAAAGAGTCGGACAGATTCGCCGGCGCGGTCGAGTTGGCC
>CAWUMA010000019.1:0-9170 GCA_963923835.1 uncultured bacterium | reverse complement strand
CGGGATTCGAGGACGTCGCTCGTATCATCCAGCACGCACCGGAGTGGCTGACCGACGAAGGCGTGTTGATTATGGAACACAGCGAGCACCACGGCCCCGCGGCGTGCGAGTGGGCGCGGCGCGCGGGTTTCGCCTCGGCGCGGACCGTTCGCGACGTCGCCGGCAGTGACCGGTTCCTCGTGGCGAGAAGGAGTGACGCGTGATCGAGTGGAGCCTGGACGACATCGACGAGGTGGCTGCGGCCCTGCGTAACGGACGCGTGGTTGTGGTGCCGACCGACACCGTCTACGGCGTGGCCGCCCGGTTCGACGATCCCGTCGCGGTGTCCAAACTCTTCACCGTCAAGCGCCGGCCCACGACGGTGGCCCTGCCGGTGGTGTTGTCCGACTTCTCGGACCTGGCTGACATGGCCGTCACGGTGTCGGACCGCGCGCAACGGGTGGCCGGTCAACTATGGCCCGGTGCGTTGACTCTCGTGCTGCCCGCCGACCCCTCACTCGCGCAGCGGGTGGGCGGCGTGGACACTCTCGGGGTGCGAGTGCCCGACGACGATGCACTTCGGGCACTGGTGCGCCTGACCGGGCCGCTGGCCGTGACGAGTGCCAACGAACACGGTGAGCCGCCGTGCACTTCGCCCGACGAAGTGCACCGGACATTTGATGGCCGTGACGAAGTGGCCGGCCTCTGGAACGGTGGGCTGCGTAACGGGGTGGTCTCCACCGTGGTGCGTCTCGGTGACCAGTCCGATGAAGTGCTGCGTTCGGGGGCGATCGACCCCGCGGTTATCGCCGCAATCCGCTAGGCGACGACGACACCGTCGCGCAACGTGACGCGCTCATCGAAGGGTGCGCCCTCGGTGAACCGCGCCAGCACGGACGGATCCGTTCCCTTCGCCCACGTGCGCTCGCCGGTCTCCCACCTGGCCCCCAGCACGAGACGTTCGGGTTCGCCCGCTCGGTTGTGGACCACGGTGTAGGTCTCGACCACGGCCTCACCATCGCCCCCACGAATCTGGGTGCGTGGTCCCGCGTCCACGATGTCCTGCACGTTCTGGTGCACGAACCCTTGTGCCGGGGGAGTGGTGGAGTACGTACCCCAGGCGTGCTTGGTGGAGAACCACCCGAGTCCGGTCACGAGACCCTCGTCGCCCGGGTGGGCGCGGAGGCGCTCGACCATGGCGGCGATGGAGTGGGTCACGTAGTTGTTACCGGGTCCGCCGCCGAAGGTGAGGCCGCCCGTGACGGTGGCCGGCCGGGTCGGATCGAACGGGTCGAAGCCGGCGATCTCGCAGGCCGTTTGCACCACGGTGGGGAAGCAGCTGTAGAGGTCAAGGTGGGCCAGACGGTCGGCGCGCACTCCGGCGTCGCCGAGGAAACGCCAGATGGCGCGCATCGCGGGCGAGTCGTCGAGAGTGGGCCGGTCGGAGACGAACCAGTGGTCGCTGGCGTCGGCTCCCGCGTGGGGGAAGACCATCTGGTCACGGGCGACACCACGGGACGTGGCGTACTCGTAGCTCGTCAGCACGAAGGCCGCACCCATGTCGACGGGCATGTTGGCCACGAGGAACTTCGTGTAGGGCGATCCGATGAGCCGGTTCGTCGGAGACGGCGTGGCGATCACCTCGGCCGAGGGGCCGTCGGTGATCCAGGCGTGGGGGTTCGTGGCGGCCACGCGAGCGAAACTGGCCCAGAGACGACCGAGTCGTGACCTTTGTTCGTAGGCACTCTCACCCAGACGAGCCCGGCGGGCGTTTTCGAACAGCGGGTAGATGTCGGTGGGCATCGTGAGGCCCGCCGCAAATTCGGCTCCGGTGAGCGGTGAGCGCTCCTCTTCCAGGGGGTGTTCCAACGTGTCGCCCTCGGACTGCACGACCCACCCGGTCTCCACGCCCTCACGCCGTGCGAGAGAGCGCGCGTGCATCGCTTCGGCCCCCACGACGGCCACGGCGTGCAGTTCGCCGGCGGCGATGCGGCGACTGTATTCGTGCACCAACTGCTGGGGCGTGTTGCCGCCGGTGGCCGTGTGGCGGGTGCGCGTCACTTCCAGGCCCAGTTCGTCGGCCACGAGGCGCGCGGGGTCGGCGGTGTGCCAGACGAAGGAGCGAATGGCCACCAGTTCATCGAGGTCGTCGAGCACCCGGCCACCGGCATCCGCGCCGGCCCGGCGGAGTGCTTCGACCATGAGCGACAGTGGCGTCGGGCGTTCGGCGAATCGCGCGCCGGGTGCGGGTCGGTCGGTGATCTGGCCGACACCCACCAGAACGGGGGTGCGAGGGTCGAGCGTCACCCTCCCAGTATGGCGGCCACCCGAAATTCGTCGAAATCGACGGGTAGGGTGAGTCCGTGCGCATTGCCGTCGGCTCGGATCACGCGGGCTTTGAGTTGAAGAGCGAAATAGTGACGACCCTGCGTGAGAGGGGCCACGACGTGGTCGACCTCGGGGCGACGAACGCCACCGACTCGGTGGACTATCCCGACTTTGGCGCGGCCGTGGGCCGCACGGTCGTGTCGGGTGGGGCCGATCTCGGCGTGGCCATTTGCGGTTCGGGTATCGGTATTTCGATTGCCGCCAACAAGATTCCCGGTGTGCGCGCGGCGCTCGTGCACGACGCCACGACGGCTCGTCTCGCCCGCGAGCACAACCACGCCAACGTTCTGTGTCTCGGTGCGCGCGTCATCGGACCCGTCGTGGCCGTCGACTGCGTCGACGCCTGGTTGGGGGCGACCCCCGGCGAGGGCCGTCACATCGGTCGCATCGCCAAACTGAGTTCGCTCGACGAGAGTTGAAAGAGGAGACAACCGTGGGTGCATCGCCACTCGATCAGTGGATTCGTAACGACGACGAGGTGACCTCGTTGCTGCGCCAGGAGTGGGAGCGTCAAACCACGACGCTGCAGCTCATCGCCAGTGAGAACTTCGCGTCGCCCGCCGTGATGGCCGCCACCGGTTCGATTCTCACCAACAAGTACTCCGAGGGCTACCCGGGCCGTCGTTATTACGGCGGCAACGCCGTCGTCGACGAGATCGAAGACCTGGCCCGCCGTCGTTTGACGGCCCTCTTCGGCGCCGACCACGCCAACGTCCAGCCTCACGCCGGCGCCAACGCCAACGTGGCCGTGTACACCGCGTTACTGAACCCGGGGGACACCGTCCTCGCGATGCGCCTCGACCAGGGTGGCCACCTCACCCACGGATCGCCGGCCTCGCTGACGTCGAAGTTCTGGAACTTCGTGTCGTACGGCCTCACGCCACGTAATGACGACCCGTCGGCCCCCGGCGAGATGATCGACTTCGATCACGTGCGTGCGATGGCCCACGAGCACAAGCCGAAGTTGATTGTCGGCGGCGCCACCGCCTACTCGCGTCGTATCGACCCGGCCATCTTCCGCGAGATCGCCGACGAGGTTGGTGCCCTGTTCATGTTCGACGCCGCGCACATCGCCGGACTCATCGCCGGCGGGGCCCACCCGAACCCCGTTCCCTACGCCGACGTGATGACCTTCACCACGCACAAGACGTTGCGGGGACCGCGCGGGGCGGCCATCTTGTGCCGCGAAGAGCACGCGAAGAAGATCGACATGGCCGTCTTCCCCGGCCAGCAGGGTGGCCCCCTGGAGAACGCCATCGCCGCCAAGGCCGTGGCCTTCAAGGAGGCGGCCCACCCGGGATTCGCCCAGTATTCGGCTCAGATTGTGTCGAACTCTCGCGCCTTCGGCGACGCCCTGGTGGGCGAGGGTTTCCGTATGGTCTCGGGCGGCACCGAGAATCACATGGTTCTGCTCGACCTGCGCGACTTCGACGCTGAACTCACGGGCAAGGAAGCCCAGGAGGTGCTCGACCGGGCCGGCATCACGACGAACCGCAACACCATCCCCGACGACCCGCGTAGCCCCTTCGTCACCTCGGGACTGCGCGTGGGCACGGCCGCCGAAACGACGGCCGGACTGCGCGAGGGCGAGTTCGCCACGGTGGCCTCGTTCATCGCCCGGGCGTTGCGCGGCCGCGGTGACGACGCGGTGATCGCCCAGGTGCGCGCCGACGTCGCCGAGCTCTGCGCCCAGTTCAACCCGTACGCCAACTTCACGGCGTAATTCATGGCCAACATCGCCGCCTACCTCACCGTGGCGGTGTTAGCCGCGCTGGTGACCGGTGCGGCCAACCGTCCGGCCCGCGAGATTGCGGTGCGCACGGGTTACAGCGCACAACCCGACGCACGAAAGGTGCACGAGACGGTCACCCCGTACGGCGGGGGTGGGTCGATGTTCGTGGGTTTCTGCGTGGCCCTGAGTGTGGCCTTCGCAATCCCGACTCTGCGCGAGGTGATCGTGTCGAGCCACGAGATGCTCGGCGTGACGTTGGCGATGGCGGTGGCCTTCGTCGTGGGCGTGGTCGATGACTTCCGCGACATGAGTGCTCCGGCCAAGACGGCGGGTCTCTTTCTCGCCGCGTCGGTGCTGTACTTCACGGGCGCCACGATGTACCAGTTCAAGATGCCCTTCGCCGGATTCGTGGTGTTGGGTCCGTCGATTCTGCCGCTCATCACCGCCATCTGGGTCTTCGCGCTGTCGAACGCCGTCAACTTGATTGACGGTCTCGACGGTTTGGCCGCGGGCATCGTGGCAATCGCTTCGGGCACCTTGTGCGTGTATGGGCTGCGACTCGAAGACCTTGGGTTATTGCCGACGTCAAACATTGGGCCGCTGGTCGCCGCCTTGGCGTGCGGCATCTGTCTGGGATTTCTGCGTGACAACTTCCACCCCGCGAAGATGTTCATGGGCGACGCCGGTGCGTTGATGCTCGGTCTGCTCATGAGCGCTTCCACGATGGTCATTGGTGGTCGCACGCCACCGGCCAGTGGCGTGACGTTCTTCTTCTTCGCGCCGCTGCTCATTCCTGTCTTCATCCTGGGGGTGCCCCTGATTGACGCCGTGTGGGCCTTCGTGCGCCGCACCGCGTCGGGCCAGGGCTTCCACACACCGGACAAGAACCACATTCACCACCGGTTGATGCGACTGGGACATGGACACCGCCGCACTGTCGTGATCTTGTGGGCGTGGACGGCTCTCTTGTGCGGCTTCGTTCTGGTGCCGCTCTTCGTGCACCGCGTGAACGCACTGATCCCACTGGGCGTGGCGCTGTTGCTCATCGCACTGGCCACCTGGTTCAACCCGTTCGTCAATCGCATGTGGGACAGACGCCGTGACGGTGCCCACGGCGACCACCAGGTCAACGCGTGAGCGAACCGACGGGGACCCCTCCGAGCGGTAAGGACCTGCCCGGCCTCGCGGCTTTTCTGGCGATGGGGACCACCATTGCCACGACCGAGGGGCTGGGAATCCTGCTGGGCTTGGGCCTCGACCGCTGGTGGGGCACCGCGCCGGTCGGACTGGTCGTCGGGATAGTGTTAGGGACGGCCACGGCGGTTGTCGGCGTCGTCCGGCAGATTCGCCGTTATTTGTGACCCTCCGTGCTTGAAAATCTCCCCCCTCACACCCTGCCCCGCCTCCTGCGCCGCACCTCGGTTTCGGCCGTCCTCGCGGGGGCGGCGGGCTTTGCGGTGGCCATGATTCTGGGACAGGTGTACGCCGCGATCGGCATTCTGGGCGGCATGGGTCTGGCGATCCTGAACCTCCGGTTCGTCGACCGCCGGGTTGCCCAAGTTGAAATTCGCGGGGAACAGTCCACCAAGGCCGTGCGCCGCCAGTTAGCCAGTGGCACTCTGGGGCGCCTGACCATCCTGACCGCGGTGGTTTTTGGCGCTCTCCTGATTCAAGCCACGCTGGGAATCGGTATCCTTGCTGGGCTTGCGCTGTACCAAATCGTTTTCGTCCTCAACGTGTTACGCGTGGTGGGCGGCCAGGGAGGAATTGAGTGAGGACGCTGTACGCGGCCAAGGAGATCAAGGTTGGTGACCACCCGGTCATCCACCTCCTCGGCCTCACCGTCAACCTCGACATCTTGATGTCGACGGCACTCGCCACCGCCATCTTCTTGTTCCTCGCCTTTCGCATGCGCGCCAAGGTGACCGCCGGCGTGCCCGGCAAGCTGCAACTCTTCTGGGAACTGCTCGTCGAGCAGGTCAGCGACCTCGCGTTGTCGGCCGTCGGCCCCAAGGGCAAGCGCTTCGTGCCGATCGGCGTGACGCTGTTCCTCTTCATCCTGATTTGCAACTGGATCGGCTTCATCCCGTCGTCGATGCGACCGGGTATTTCGGGCGAAATCCTTCCCGCCCCGACCGGTGACGTGAACCTGCCTCTCGCGATGGCCCTCATCGTCATCGTCTGGGTGCACATCGAGTCCTTGCGGGCGCGCCGCCTGAAGGGCTACCTCTCGCACTACGCCCAGCCCTACGCGGCGCTGGTGCCCATCAACATCGTCGAAGAGCTCACCAAGCCCATCACGATGACCTTCCGTCTCTTCGGCAACATGTTCTCGGGCGGCCTCATGATCGCGGTCATGACGACGCTATTGCCCGTCTTCGTGGTGCCCTTCGGTGAAATCATCTGGAAGCCGTTCGATCTCGGTATCGGCGTCATCCAGGCCTTCATCTTTATGCTTCTCACGATCTTGTACTTCGGCATGGCCACCTCGCACGACGGGGACCACGACCACGCCGGAGCCGAGGCCTCTCACTAACCAACCCAGGAGGAAAGAAAAATGGCAAATGCATCGGACATCGGCTCAGCCGTTCGTATCGCGGGTGCGCTGATCGGTGGCGGTCTCGCCCTCGGCGGCGGCGCCATCGGTGCCGCGGTCGGTGACGGTCTGGCCGGTAGCCAGACCATCGCGGCGATCGCTCGTCAGCCCGAGATTGAGAACAAGGCCCGTCAGTACTTCTTCCTGACGGTGGGTCTGGTGGAGGCCATGTACTTCATCAACCTGCTGTTCATGGTGGTCTTCGTCTACGTCTTCAAGGCGCAGTAAGTCCCGCGACCGGGGTCGGTGACGGCCCCGGCGCAACCCAACGAAAGGTCAACAGATGCTCGCGACATCGGTCTTCTTGATTCCGAACGGCACGTTCGTGGTCGAACTCGCCGTCGTGCTCGTCATCTTGTTCCTGGTGACCAAGTACATCCTGCCGCCGCTCAATGCGGCCATGGAGTCCCGCCAGGAGAAGATCCGCACCGCCCTCGAGGCCGCCGACAAGGCGCGCGCCGAGGCGGCCGCGGCCGACGACGCCAAGGCCCAGGTCCTCAACGACGCCCGCGAACAGGCCCGCACCATCGTGGCCGCCGCGCAGGCGACCTCGGACCAGCTCAAGGCCGAAGCGGGCGGACGGGCTCAGGCCGAGTACGACCGCATCGTGGCCAACGCCGCCGCGGAAGTCGCCACGGCCCGCCAGCGGGCCATCGATGACGCCTCGGCGCGCATCGGTGAAGTGGTCTTCGACCTCGTCAACAAGATCGTCGGCCGTGAGGTCGACCAGAGCGCCCACCAGGACCTGGTGCGAGAGGCCGTCGCGGCCTTGAACGCCGAGGCCGGGCGGGGGACGAACCGCTAATCATGCTGCCCGCCCTCGAAGGCTTCGCCGCCGCCACGCTCAACTCACTGGACGCCGCCACGCTGGCCGCGACCGCGGCCGACCTGTCGGCCCTCGAGTTGACCGTGCTCGGTGACGCTCGCCTCCGTGGGGTTCTCACCGACACGTCGCTCGCGGGTGGACCGCGTGCGGCCATCGTGCGTGAACTGCTGACCGGCAAGGTCGGTGCGGCGTCGGTGACGCTCGCCGCCTACGCCGCCCAGCACGCGCCGGCTCAGGACGTGCCCGGTGCCCTCGGCGACCTGGCCTATCAGGCCCAGGTCCGCCACGAAACCGGTCGCACCGAGTTCGCTCCGCTGAGCCTGCTGGAGGCGCGCCGCCGCGTGGCCGGTTACGCCGACGCGGTGTTGGCCGGTTTGGCCGTCGCCGAGTTCGGCAACGTCGAAGACGAAATCTTCCGCTTCGCCCGCACCGTCGAGGCCCACCCCGAACTGCGTCGGGTGCTGCTCGACCGTGACGCCGCCCTCGAGTCGCGTCTCGGTGTGGTGGACGCACTCGTGGCGGGCAAGGTGTCGGCTGCCTCGTTGGAACTCATTCGCTTCACCGTGATCGGTGGCCGCCCCCGCGACGTGGTGGGCACGCTGGACTCACTGGTGGACTACGTCGCCCAGGCCCGTAACTGGCGGGTGGCGCGCGTGCGCACCGCTCGCCCTCTGGACGAGGCCGACCAGTCGGCTCTGCGCTCCAGCCTGGCGACCCTGACCGGCACCGAGGTCGAACTGCAGACCGTCGCCGACGAGAGCCTCCTGGGTGGCGTGCTCGTCGAAGTGGGCGACCTGCGTCTCGACGCGTCGATGCGCGGTCGTCTGTCCGTTCTGCGCGACGTCGTGGCCTCGGGCCGCGTCGCCGACTCCCTTCTCACCCTCAACGACTAAGTAAAGGAAACACCGATGTCAGAGCTCACCATCAGCGCCTCCGAAATCACCGAAGCGCTGCGTAAGCACGTCGCCGAGTTCAACCCCGCCGTGGCCGCCGAGCAGGTCGGCCGCGTCGTCGAGGTCGGTGACGGCATCGCCCGCGTCTCGGGTCTGCCCTCGGCCAAGGTCAACGAGCTCCTCGAGTTCGAAGACGGCACCATGGGCCTCGCGATGAACCTCGACGAGGAGACCATCGGTGCCGTGGTGCTCGGTTCGGTCGACGGCCTCGAAGAGGAGCAGGTCGTGCGTTCGACCGGTCGTATTCTCTCGATCCCCGTCGGTGACGCCCTGCTGGGTCGCGTGGTGAACGCCCTCGGTGAGCCCATCGACGGCAAGGGTCCGCTCGTCAACGCCAAGGAGCGTCGCGTCGAAATTCAGGCCCCCGGTATCACCGGTCGTCAGCCCGTGGGTGAGCCGCTGCAGACCGGTATCAAGGCCATCGACGCGATGACCCCAATCGGTCGTGGTCAGCGCGAGCTCATCATCGGTGACCGCAAGACCGGTAAGACCACCGTGGCCATCGACACGATTCTGAACCAGGCCGGCCAGGGTGTGAAGTGCATCTACGTCGCCATCGGACAGAAGAACTCCTCGGTCGCCCAGACCGTGAAGACCCTCGAGGACCGCGGCGCCATGGCGTACACGGTCGTCGTCGTGGCCTCGGCCGGTGACCCCGCGCCCTTCAAGTTCCTCGCCCCGTACTCGGGCTGCGCG
>CAWUMA010000018.1:0-9431 GCA_963923835.1 uncultured bacterium | reverse complement strand
AGAGGGCGCACAGGACCTTCTGGTCGCCAACCTGGGCGCGGATACGAGCCACCTGATCTTCAATGATGGACGTGTTCGTCCAGGTCGGTGCAATGCTGGCCACCTCGTGCAGGAAGTGGGCCAGCATGTCCTGGCCGTGTTCGGAGTGCACCACCTCGGGGTGGAACTGCACTGCGTGCAATCGGCGTGCGGAGTCTTCCATGACCGCGACGGGAGCCCCGGGAGTTGACGCGGTGACGGCAAAGCCTTCGGGAGCGCGGGCAATCGCGTCGCCGTGGCTCATCCAGCACGTGGAGGTGTCGGGGAACGAAGTGAGAAGGGTTGATGCGCCCTGACGAGTCAACGTGGTGCGGCCATATTCGCCCGCCCCCGTGGCGGCCACTTCACCACCGAGTTGCTGGGCCATGAGCTGGGCGCCGTAACAGATGCCGAGCATCGGAATTCCCAATGCGTAGATCGCGGGGTCCAGGCTGGGGGCCGGCGTCTCGTACACGGACTTGGGCCCTCCCGAGAGAATGATGGCGGCCGGGGCGCGACGAGCGACGTCGTCGGCCGTGATGGTTGACGGGACAATCTCGGAGTAGACGTGCGCCTCGCGCACGCGACGGGCGATCAGTTGGGCGTACTGAGCACCGAAGTCAACGACGAGAACGGTCGCGGTCAATGGCCCATGCCCACGCCCTGGGAGCGCTGCAGTTGCTTACCCTCGGTCTGCAGCGACGGGGCCAGCATGATTTCGACCTTCTGGAACTCCTTGAGAGTCTCGTAACCACAGGTCGCCATCGACGTGCGCAGCGCGCCCATCAAGTTCAGTCGTCCGTCGTTCTCGTGGGCGGGTCCGACGAGGATCTCCTCAAGTGTGCCGCGGACCTGCGTACGCACACGGGTACCGCGCGGCAGGGTCGGGTGGAAGGTCGCCATACCCCAGTGGTAACCACGAGCCGGCGCCTCAATGGCGCTGGTGAGCGGCGAACCGATCATGACGGCGTCGGCGCCACAGGCGATGGCCTTAGCGATGTCGCCACCCTTGCTCATGCCGCCGTCGGCGATGACGTGGACGTAGACGCCGGTTTCGTCGAGGTGACGCATGCGCGCACCGGCGACGTCGGCAATCGCGGTGGCCTGGGGGACACCAATACCGAGCACGCCACGCGACGTGCACGCGTTACCCGGGCCCACGCCGACTAACACCCCAGCCGCGCCGGTGCGCATGAGGTGCAAAGCGGCTTGGTAGCTGGCGCATCCTCCGACGATGACCGGCAGTTCGAACTCGCGGATGAAGCGCTTGAGGTTGAGCGGCTCCACGGTCTTCGACACGTGCTCGGCCGACACCACCGTTCCCTGGATGACCAGGATGTCGAGACCGGCCTTCAGGATGCTCGGGGCCATCCACTCAGTGCGAGCCGGCGTCACCGACGCCGAGGTCGTGATACCGGCTGCCTTCATCTGACGAATGCGCTCTTCGACCAGTTCGAGCTTCACGGGCTCGAGGTACATCTGCTGCATGCGGGCCGTGGCCTTATCGTCCTCGAGCGTGGCGATCTCGTCGAACAACGGAGTCGGGTCCTCGTACCGAGTCCACAAGCCCTCGAGGTTGAGGACGCCCAGGCCACCGAGTCGGCCCATTTCGATGGCCGTCAACGGTGAAATGGCTCCGTCCATGGCCGAACCGAGAACGGGGATACCGAACTTGTAGGCGTCAATCTGCCAACTGATGTCGACGTCCTCGGGGTCGCGGGTGCGCCGCGAGGGGACGATGGCGATGTCGTCGAAGCCGTACGCCTGGCGGGCCGACTTGTAGATCCCGATTTCGACTTCAGCCATGGTTCCTCCGGTCCACGGCGCCCCGACCGGCGCGGATTAATCAACCCAATCTACCGGCAACTAGCCCCAGGTCTTCCCCTCGTCGGGCCACGCGACACCGGTGGCGACGCACAACAACTCGGTCAGGATGCGTGCGGTGGCACCCCACACGAGGTCCCCGGGCACCCGGTAGAGGTTGATCGCGAAGTACCCCTCCGGGTCACTGCCGGGTCGGGTCGTGGTGCGGCGCCACAGCTCGGTGCGGTGATTATCGGGGTGCACGAGATCGGCCAGGGCCACGTCATAGGCGCGGTCGACTTCGGAGGGGTCGATGACGTAGGCCGGTCGTCCGGGCAGCGTCGCCACCACCGGCCAGATGGCCGAACCCGACGCGAAGGTGGCAATTGGCGACAGCCACCCCACCACCTCGGCCGACTCCGGAGCGATGCCCACCTCTTCGTGGGCTTCACGTAACGCCGTATCTGAGGGGCTCTCGTCGCCGTCGGTTCTCCCACCCGGGAAGGCCACTTCGCCACGGTGGTGCCGCAGGTGCAATGCACGCCGCGTGAGAATCACCCGGGTCTCCCCCACTTCTTCAAAGAGTGCGACGAGGACCGCCGAACGACGCGTGAGGGGTTCGCCCCGAGCGGCGGCCAGTGCGGCCACTTCATCAGGCACACCGGGAAGTGGCCCACTGTCGCGGTGACGGCCCCGACCACGCATCTGGCCGATCACGTGATCCAGCGACAGGTTGGTGCGCGCCGAAAGTGGAAGTGACGACCAAGGGGCCGAAGGCCCCGGTCGAATGTCGTCGATGGGTGGCAGCACTTGGGGGTACTCGTGACCATCGAATCGGCCGGGGTGCGGACTGGTCACGAGGGGTGCGCCCGTAAGGTTGGAGACGGCCTTTCGCGCACGTGTCCGAGTGTACGAGCGTGTCATCCCCCCTTCCTCGAGGAGTTCCCATGAAGTCTCTCGCCCGCTTTTCGGTGCGCCATCGCTGGTACATGCTGGCCGCCTGGATTGTTCTGTTCGTCGGCGTGATGGCCTCGTCCCAGGCCCTGGGCTCGGCCTACTCCAACAACTTCACCCTGCCGGGCACCGACTCCCTGAAAGCCCAGGCCCTGTTACTGGAGGCCTCACCCAAGTTGGCCGGCGACAGTGATCGGATTGTCTTTCACGTCTCATCGGGCACGGTGAGTGACCACGCCGCTCACATCAACGCCACCTTGCACGCCATCGCTTCGCTGAACCACGTGGTCAACGTCGTGACCCCCTTCTGTGGCGCGAGCCCCGTCTGCCCGGGCGCCGCCCAAATGAGCCGTGACGGACGCACCGCGTACGCCACGGTGAACTTCGACAAGCCGGCTTTCAAGTTGCCCCTGTCGGCCATCAAGGCCGTGGAGACCCGGGGCGAGACCCTGCGTTCGTCCTCCCTCCAAGTTGAGTTTGGCGGCAACGCCTTCGGCCAACTGGACGCTCCGAGGGGCAACCCCGGCGAAATCGTTGGTCTGGCCGTGGCCATGGTTGTGCTCCTACTCGCCTTTGGCTCCTTCATCGCCATGCTCTTGCCGCTGGGCGTGGCGCTGTTCGCACTTGGTATCGCCTCGGGCGCCACGGTGTTGCTGAGCCACGCCATGGCCATCGCCGACTTCACGCCCATCCTCGGATCGCTCATCGGCCTCGGCGTGGGCATTGACTACGCCCTCTTCATCGTCACACGGGCTCGTCAGGAGCTCTTGAGAGGTGCCGATGTCGAGACGGCCGTCTCACGCGCCGTCAACACGTCGGGGCGCGCCGTGATCTTCGCCGGTCTCACGGTCTGTGTCGCGCTCTTGGGCATGTTCACCCTGCGTCTCGGGTACCTCAACGGCGTCGCCGTGGCGGCGTCGCTGACGGTTCTTATCACCATGACCGCCTCGGTGACCCTGTTGCCGTCACTCATCGCGTTGGCGAAGAAGCGCCTGCTGAGCCGTTCGGAGCGGCGCACGTTGACCCAGCCGCACGACGCGCCGAGCGACACCAGCACCGGCTGGGAGCGCTGGGCCGGATTCGTCTCGCGCCACCCCCGTTCGCTGACGCTGGCGGCGTTGGTGATCATGACCGCCACGGCGGCACCATTTCTCAGCCTTCACCTGGGCAGTTCCGACCAGGGCCAGAATCCCACCTCGGACACCACCCGTCGCGCCTATGACCTCTTGGCCAGCGGATTTGGACCGGGTTTCAACGGTCCGCTCTTTGTGGTCTCCGAACAGCGAAACGCGGGCGATCTTCAGGCCCTGAAATCATTGGGGAATCGACTGGCCGGCGACCCCAACGTCGCCGCGGTATTCCCCTTTCCCACGCCACCCCAGAGCCACCTCGCGGTTCTCTCGGTCGTCCCCAAGTCCAGCCCCCAGGACTCGGCCACGTCACAACTAATTGACCGTATTCGCCAGGTGGACGTCCCCGCGGTCAGCGCCGCGAGCCACACCCCCATCTACGTGGGTGGTATCACCGCCATATTTGATGACTTTGCCCACGTTCTCCAAGGGAAGCTGCCCTTGTTTATTGGGGTCATCGTCGCCTTGGGCTGCCTCTTGTTGATGGTGGCTTTTCGGTCCGTGCTCGTCCCCGTCGTGGCCGCGATTATGAACCTGCTGGCGGCGGGAGCATCGTTCGGGCTCGTCGTCATGGTCTTCCAGTGGGGCTGGGGAGCGTCACTACTTAAGTCGGGCCAGGGACCCATCGAGTCGTTCCTCCCCGTCATCATGATCGCCATCCTCTTCGGTCTGTCGATGGACTACCAGGTGTTCCTCGTGTCGCGAATGCACGAAGAGTGGGTGCACACCGGCGACAACGAACTGGCCATCACCAGGGGACAGGGAACGACCGGCCGGGTTATCACGGCCGCGGCCCTCATCATGATTGCGGTCTTCTCGTCATTCGCATTTGGCGGTCAGCGAATCATCGCGGAGTTCGGTATCGGACTCGGCGGTGCCGTGCTCATGGACGCTTTCGTCATCCGCACCGTGTTGGTTCCGGCACTTATGCACTACCTCGGTCGAGCCAACTGGTGGATGCCCAATTGGCTGGAACGAATCGTTCCTCACGTGGCCGTCGAAGCCGAAGACGAGGAGTAACCCGGAACACGAAAATCGAGCGATAGGCTGAGCCCCATTGAGCCAGCCGGAGAATTCCGTCCCGACGACACGCGTGGAAAGACCGTCTCGACTGGCGTAGCGGACGCCGCGCTCATTCTCGTGGCCATGGTGTGGGGCGTGAGTTATCTCACCGTGAAAAACGTGGCGCTCAGTGTGCCGGTCGGTACCCTCTTGCTCACCCGATTCGGGCTGTCGACACTGATGTTCGCCGCTCTGTGGCGACTCCGTCCCGAGCACCTGACACGTCAACTGTGGCGAACGGGCACAACACTTGGAATCCTGCAGGCGGCTTGCATCTCCCTGGAAGCCTGGGGCGTCACCCTGACGTCAGCCGCTCACGGCGGGCTGATCATCAGCTTGGCCATCATTCTGACTCCCCTGCTCGAGGGCTTCGTTCGTGGGCGCCACCTGCCGCCCCAGTTTTTCGCGCTCACCGTTCTGTCACTAAGTGGCGTGTCCCTCCTAGTGGTTTCACAGGGTTTCTCCCATCTTCAAGTCGGTGACTTCATCTTTCTCGCGGCGGCACTCCTACGTGCGATCTACATGGTCTGGCTGGGACGCGACACCCGCCACCATGAACTCAACCCAACCGCCCTCAACGTCATTGCGTTCGGGGTATCAACCATCGCGGTTCTCGTCGCCATACCCAGCTCAGTAACCCACGTGAGCCAACTGGGTACCTCGTCATGGTTGGCGCTCGTCTATCTGGCGGCCATCTCCACCGTTCTCGCCTTTCTGGTGCAAACGTGGGCAATCGCCCGTTCGTCCGCCGCCCGAGTGGGTCTCTTGATGGGAACCGAGCCATTGTGGGCCGTTCTTTCCGCAGTCGTCGTGGGCCACGAAACTCTTGGGGTGTGGGGTGCCATTGGAGGCCTAGCCATCGTGGTGGGAACAAGCCGGGCCGCTCGGGTCGAGCGCATCTTTCGAGAATCACTTGACTAACGAACGCTGATCTCCGTCAGGCAGAAAATCACCCACGGAGACCCACGACGTCGCGCAACTTCAAGGCCCCCACTCCGACCTGGCGAACCAACCTCAAAGAGGCTCTTCACTCACGAATACGTTCACGCTGGACATTTCAAAGAGGGTGGAAACCCTCCAGACTCTGCAGAAAGAAACGAGCCCCCGGCGGTTTCCCGCCGGGGGCTCGTTGTTAGCTTCGAACTTGTTCTTTAACGGAACGTCACCCGCACAACGGAGGACGACACCGCGCGGAAGCCATTGCTACCGGCCTTGAGCGCCTTGACCGTGCACGCACCAGCAATCTTGCTGGTGACCTTGCTGCCGTTCAACGTGCATGAACCCGACACCTTGACCAAGGTCACCGCACCGGTGCCCGAACCGCCGCGGACGCTCAGCGCCACGGAGGTTCCCTTGGCGGCCTTGAGCTTCGCCGCGGTCAAGGTCAAGCGGGCCTGGGCGGCCGGAGCAACTGCGCCGGCCGAGATGGTCACCGTGAAGGGGCCACCCGTGGCGCTGGCGTAGATGCTGTCACCGGCACGCGACACCGACACGAGGCAGGTGCCGACGCTGCTCCAACTCAGAACATTGTTGCTCACCGCACAACCCGTGGCCGTGCCACCGGGCAGCAGACCGAAGGAGAAGGCGCCCGTTCCCGAGCCACCCGATCCGGCCAGAGCCAAGTTCAGGGCCGACTGCGACACGGTGGTCGAAGCCAGCGAGACCGCGGCCTGGGGCAGCGGGTTGAACGTGATGACCTGAGCAGCCGACGTGGTCGAGTTGTAGTTCGCGTCACCGGCCTTACGGGCGGTCACCAGGCAGGTACCCGCCGACAGTGAGGACAAGACGCCGTTGCTGATGGTGCAACCTGAAGCGGTGCCCTTGGCGACGGTGAAGGTGATGTTGCCGTTGCCCGACCCACCGGTGGCGACAAGGGTGATCGGCGAACCGTACGGACCGCTCAAGGGCGTTACGAGCAGCGTCGCCTGCGTGCCCTTCAGAACCCGGATGGTCAAGCTGGTCGAAGCGGGCAGGTAAGTGGAGTCGCCATCCTTGCTGATGGTGAGGATGCACGTACCAACACTCGTCGCGGTGACTCGGTTGGTCTCGTAGTCGTAGTTGCAACCCGACGCGGTACCACCCGTGATCGCGATGTTCACGGCTCCATTGCCCGATCCACCGGTGTACGACACCAGGAGGTAGTCGCTCAACGAGAACGACGCACTGTTGGTGATCACAATCGGCGACTGAGCAATCAGCGGGAACTGGTCAACGATGACCTGGAAGTACGGGGCCGCCGTCTGAGCGGTCACGTACTGCCAGTCACCCGAGTACGCCACGGTGATGGCGTTGGCAGTGTCGCCGTAGGCGAGAGCGGCCGCGGGAATGTCGCAGTACTGGTACGACGATCCGCTACCACCGGGACCACCGTTGTTGTTGTACAGGTTGAGGTCGACGCAACCTGGGATTTCCACGTGATTGAGGTAGAAGGTCACCACGCCCGTCGGTGCGATCGGGAAGGAGCCGTTCGGGCTGTTCGGGTCGAGTGCGTTACCGGTCACGGTCGCCGTGAGGTGGACCATGTTGCCCTGCTGGGAAGCATCCGACAGAGTCGGGTTCTGGTTGGACGACACCGTCACCGAGGCCGGGTCACTGATGACCTGCTTCATCGGGCTCGCGGTGGAAGCTGACAAGTAGTCGGCGTCACCGCTGTAGCGCGCCGTGATCATGACACCGGATGTGTTCACCGCGGGGTCGGTCACGGTGCATGAGGCAATCGAGAGAGCCGACGAAAGCAGTTGCGGATTGTCGTGGTACCAGCCATAGCCGAACCCGTAGTAGGCCTGTCCGTACAACTGCTGAGCGCCACAACCGTAAATGAGCTTGCCGTCGGCGTAGAAGGCGACGGTGCCCGTCGGGCTCGAGCTCGTGCCCACGACCCACGCGTAGTAGGTCACATCCTGGCCACCGGTAGCTGGCCAGCCCAGCGGGTTCTGACTCAAGGTCGTGGCGTTGTCACCAAGACCGAACGGCTGGTCGTACGGCTGATTGTTGGCCGCTCGGTGGTTGTTGAAGAACTGCTGGTCGATGCAGAACTTGCTGTTCTGGAAGTTGCACTCAGCCCAGTCATAGTTGTTCCACGTTGTCGGCGACACCGCGTACGGGGCACCCGACACCGGAACCAAGGTCTGCGACTTTTTAATCGTCAGGGTTCCGTTGAAGTGCGAGGCCACGGTGAAGTTCTGTGAGCCGCCACCAGTACACCCGATGTCGTAGGTGGTCGGGTCCCAGTACGAGTAGTAGTTGTACGACGAGCCACAACTCGGGGCCGAGTAGTTCGTGTCACCCGTCACCAGCGACGAGAAGTTGGGGAACGCGGTGGTGTCAGTGAAGAGCGGGCCCAGCTTCGTGGAGCCGTCAGCGGCCGTCTTGAAGCCGGAATAGTCGTTGCTCAAGGTGTAGCCGTAGTTACTCGGGTCGATCCAGCCGTACTGGTGGGTCTGGTCGTTACCCGTTGCCACAACCGGATACTGATCGGTGATTTGCCACCACGGCCCAATCGTCACGTCCTCTTGGGCCCAGTTGCCCTGGGTGTTGTTGAACATGTTGTGACCGGCCAAGTGACCTGCGTCACCGTCGTAGGTCACTGAGATTTCGTAGTGACCATCGATAACCGGGAAGTTGGTGTAGGGAATGGTGCACGAGACCGTCGAGACCTTCTTGCCACTGATCGCCGACCAGCCCGGGAACTCGGTTTGGGCACCGGGGTACGGCGTCAAGGTGACCTTGCTACAACTGTTGTCCACGACGCTCTGGTTCACGAGGAGGCTGGCGGTACCCGTGGCGTACGTCTTGTCCGACACGATGAAGCCGCGAACCGTCAAGTCCTGGCCATAGTAGGAGTGTGCAGTTCCGTTGTTGTCCAAGTAGTACTGGGCGCTGTTAACGTCCGTGGCTTCCCACGTCGACTGGAGCACGTACTCCGTCGCGGTGTTCGTGGTCTCCTGGTTCAGGTAGTACGAGATGTTGCCGTTGTTCTGCGCGTCGGCGTACGCGGCCTTGAAGGTGTACTCACCGGCCACCGGGTGGTGCCAGTCGCAGTAGTAGTAGGAGTAACTCCCCGTGTCACCATTACGGGTGACCGCGCCACAACCGGACACCGGCGCCCAGTTTCCGTATGAGCCACCGATTGGCTTGAACTTGTACCAGAACGTGGAGTATCCACCCGGGTCACCCACAACGCCGTCGTTAAAGGCCTGGGCTTCGAGACGGAACCAGCCGTTGTCCGCCGTGGTGTTCGTGTTGAACCCACCATCGGTGTAACCATTCGGGGTGAGGTCGGGGTAATTCGAATTCACGTAGATGACGTAGCCACCCAGTGCGCCCGTCGCAGCACTCGCTACCTGCGGCGCGACGGTGAAAGCCGATCCCACGAGGACCGCCACCGCCGGCACGAAACGCAATGCGCGCGCCATCTTCTTACCAACTCCGAGCATTTCGCCCGCCTTCCTTATCTCGAACTTC